>NZ_JBSFLV010000087.1:0-40715 GCF_053599215.1 Streptomyces sp. NPDC001002
GGAAAGCGAGCGGGTCAGCTCTTGGTGAAGCGGTACGTCTTGCTGTCCGTCAGCACACAGAAGCCCGGCGACACGACGATCACGCGCAGGGTGCCGGTGCGGCGGTCGTAGTCGATGCCCTCGGCCTCGAAGGTGCCGGAGCAGCCGCTGCGCAGCGGGAGCTGGCGCAGGGCCGTGACGTGGCCGGAGACGTCACCGCTGCCGCTGGGCTGGGCGGAGAGGTCGACCTGGAGGAGCGGCTTGGTGATGCCGAACAGCGTGCCCGCCGGGTCGTCGGAGGAGCACAGGAGCGTGGTCGCGCTGGAGAAGTCGCAGCCCTGCACGTCCCGCACCGGGTGGTCCAGGTTGACGACGGAGACCTGCGGGAGGTTCGCCGAGGGCGAGGTGCTCGCGTTGACGCCGGGCGTCGGGAAGACCAGGAAGCGGCTCATGGTGCCGTACTCGCCGGAGAGCATCCACTGTCCGTCGGGCGAGATCGCGACCCACGAGTTGTTGAGCGCCTCACCGGAGCTGAGCGTATGCACGTACTCCGACCAGGCCCCGCCCGGCGCCTGCACGCGGTACATCTTCGCGGTGCCCGAGTCGGCCTGGTACGGCTCGACGTAGTAGCCGTTGTAGGAGGCGTCGGGGTCGCCGACGTGGTTCCAGCCGCGGACGCTGACGCCGACGGGGATGGTGCCGATGCCCGTGTAGCGGTTGGCGCTGTTCGCCGGGACCTCCACGGAGGTCAGGCCCTGGCTCTCGGTCAGCGGGTCGGCCCGGTCGGAGCCCACCTCGGTCCAGGTGTCGGCGGCCGACGCGGGCGGGGCGGCGGACAGGACGGCCGCGGTGGCCAGGGCGAGCAGAGCGGTGAGCGTCGCGTGGACACGTCTCCGGGCGCGCAGGGGCATAGGGAGTGCTCCTCCGTGGGGGGCGGAATAGATCGCCGGACAGTCTGTCGGGCCGACGTAGGGCATGTACAGACCAATAGGAGAACAGAGGCCGTCCAGTCGGCGACGGCCCCTCGCGGGTACTGTCGTCACGGCTTCACCGGACGTCCGTGGCCGTGTTGAGAGATGGTGGAGGAGAGCGGCCAAAGCGTCACAGGGACGGTTGAGCGCGGTAGAACAGGGGTGTCGGCACGGGGGACGGCGTGCCGCGTCGAAGGGGCTGAGGCGGTGCGTGGAATGAGAGCACCTGGGATTCCACCGGCCGGGAGCGACGGGTCGGTAGGCCCGAGCGGGCTGCTCGACGTGCTGGGCGTGGCCTCGGTGGTGCTGGACACCAAGGGCCACATCGTGCTGTGGAGCCCGCAGGCGGAAGAGCTGTTCGGCTACCCCGCGGACGAGGCGCTCGGGCAGTACGCGGCCCGGATCATGGTCGACGAGCAGCATCTCGACCTGGTCGTCAAGCTGTTCGCCGACGTCATGCTCACGGGTCAGAGCTGGGCCGGCGCCTTCCCCATCCGGCGCAAGGACGGCACCACCCGGCTCGTGGAGTTCCGCAACATGCGGCTCCTGGACGACCAGGGCGACGTCTACGCGCTCGGTCTGTGCGCCGACCAGTCGACCGTCCGCCGACTGGAGCGGGACGTGGCGCTGTCCACCCGGCTGGTCGCGCAGTCGCCGGTCGGGCTCGCCGTCCTGGACACCGATCTGCGGTACGTCTCGGTCAACCCGGCCCTGGAGCGGATCAACGGCATTCCGGCCGAGGAACACATCGGCCGCACCTTCCGCGAGGTCCTGCCGCATCTCGACGTCGAGGCGATCGAGTCGGCGGCCCAGCGGGTGCTGGAGACCGGCAATCCGCTCGTCGACCAGCAGACCACCGGCCGTACGCCGGCCGATCCGCACGACGAGCACGTCTGGACGATCTCGCTCTACCGCCTGGAGGACGCGGTCGGGACGGTCCTCGGCGTCGCCGGATCCGTCGTGGACATCACCGAGCAGCACCGGGCGGGCGTCGAGGCCGAGGCCGCACGCCGGCGGCTGGCCCTCATCGCGGACGCCTCCGCGCGCATCGGCACCACCCTCGAACTGGACCGCACGGCCCGGGAGTTGGCCGACGTGGCGGTGCCCGAGCTCGCCGACATCGCGGCCGTGGATCTGCTGGAGGCGGTGGTCGACGGCCGGCGCAGCAGCCTGGGTCCCGCCGAGCCCGCGGTGATCCGGGCGCTGGCCGTGCGGGCGGCGGACGCGTCCGAGGCGCTGCGGGCGGCCGACCCGCCGGGGCAGGTGGCCCGGTACGGACCCGACCGGCTGGTCACCGAGTGCGTACGGACCGGCGCCCCGGTGCTGGTGGCGCAGGTCGGCGCGGACGACCTGCCGCACATCGCCCGCTCCCCCGAGGCCGCCGAGCTGCTGTCCCGGGCGGGCGTGCACTCCTATCTGGCGGTGCCGCTGATCGCGCGCGGCGAGGTGCTGGGCGCCCTCGACCTCAAGCGCACCCGCAATCCGCTGCCGTTCAGCGACGACGACCTGCTGCTCGCGCGGGAGCTGGCGGCGCGGGCGGCGGTGCAGATCGACAACGCCCGCTGGTACCAGAACGCCCGCGACACCGCCCTCACCCTGCAGCGCAGCCTGCTGCCCAGCCACCCGCCGGTGATCGGCGGCCTGGAGGTCGCCTCCCGGTACCAGCCCGCGGGCGCCACCACCGAGGTCGGCGGCGACTGGTTCGACGTGATCCCGCTGGACGGCCGCAAGACCGCGCTGGTGGTGGGCGACGTGATGGGCAGCGGCATCAACGCCGCCGCGACCATGGGCCGGCTGCGCACCGCGACGACCACGCTGGCCTCCCTCGACCTGGATCCGGCCCGGCTCCTGGAGCACCTCGACCGCATCACCCAGGACCTGGACCACTCCATCGCGACCTGCGTGTACGCCGTCCACGACCCGGAGCTGCGGCAGTGCCGGATCGCCAACGCCGGACATCTGCCACCGGTCCGGCTGCGCGAGGGGCGGGCCCCCGAGCTGCTCGACCTGCCCACCGGGGCGCCGCTGGGCGTGGGCGGGGTCGCCTTCTCCACCACCGAGATCGACCTGGAACCCGGCGACCGGCTGGTGTTCTACACCGACGGACTCGTGGAGACCCGCCAGCATCCCCTCGACGAGCGCCTGGACGCGCTGCTGTCCCTGCTCGAAGGCCCCGACCGCCCGTTGGAGGACGTCTGCGACCTCCTGCTGCGCACGCTCCACCAGCCCGACAACTCCGACGACGTGGCACTGCTCATCGCGCGCGTGCAGAAACAGGACGGATGCGAGTGACCGACGGGCCGTTCTCACAGCGATTGATTACCTGCTCCTTATCGGGCGCATCCCACAATCACAGCTAGGCGTGGCACAGGGGTGCCGGGCCGATGGGAGCTTGCCGTGACGCACGAACCGGACCAGCAGCCCACCGCCGGGGGCGAGCCGCCCGAGCGGCCCTTCGGTGAGACATCCGACTGGGAAGTCATGACGGGCCCGGGCGGCGCCGAGCGCTCACCGGGCCCCACCTGGGACCGGGTCTGGCGGCGCCGGTCCGCCCGGGCCCGGACGGTGATCGCGGCGACCACGGTCGCGGTCCTGGCCGTCGGCGGCACGGTCGCCTTCGCGGCCACGTCCGGCGGCTCGGACGAGAGCGCCTCGCCGTCGGCCGCGTCGTCCTCGGCCTCGGCGTCCCCGTCGCCGGACGGGCCCGGCGAACGGCACGGCGGCGGCCGGTGGTTCGGGCTCGGCGGCATGGGCGCGCACGGCGAGGCGACCGTCAAGGACCAGGACACGGGCAAGTGGGTGGTACGGGTCTGGCAGCGCGGCACGGTCGAGAAGGTCGACGGCGACCAGGTCACCGTGAAGAGCGGCGACGGCGCCGAGTGGGTCTGGTCGGTGCCCTCGGACGCGACCGTGTTCCACGACGGCACCAAGGGCTCCGGCGCGGACGACCTGAAGAAGGGCGAGAACGTCTTCCTGGCCGGCACCCGCGCCGACGACGGCACCAGGGCCGCGACCAACGCCCTCATGGGCACCTGGGACCACAAGGGCCCGGACGGCGACCGGCGCGGGGGCCCGGACCGCGGCGGCCCGCACAGCTGGCTGCCGCCCTCCCCCTCCGCGCCGCCCTCACCGTCGGACAGCGGCGCCACGACGTGACCCGGCCCGTCAGGCCCTGACGCCGATCACGACGTGGGCGTACGGCTCGTCGTCCGTGGCGAGACGGGATGTCAGGCCCGCCTCGCCGAAGACGGCGAGTGCCGCGTCGGCGCGGTGCTCGCCCGTGTCGACGAGCAGACAGTCACCAGGGGCGCGGCCGTCGAGGACGCACGACGACAGGACCCGGTCTGTCAGCCCATGACGCCGATGACCACGTGGGCGTACAACTCCTCCTCCGTGGCCAGGCGAGCCGTCAATCCGCCGTCGGCAAAGGCGGCGAGTGCCGCGTCGGCCTGGTGGTCGCCGGTCTCGACGAGCAGGCAGCCGCCGGGGTCGAGCCAGTCGGAGGCCGCGGCGGCGACCCGGCGCAGCAGGTCGAGCCCGTCGGAGCCGCCGTCCAGCGCGGTGCGCGGTTCGTGGTCGCGGGCCTCGGCGGGCAGCAGGGCGATCTCGGCGGTGGGGACGTACGGCACGTTGGCGGCGAGGATGTCGACCCGGCCGCGCAGGGCGGCGGGGAGTGCCTCGTACAGGTCGCCAGTGTGCACGTGGCCGCCGTACTCGGCGATGTTGCGGCGGGCGCAGCGCACGGCCGCCGGGTCGATGTCGGCGGCGTGCAGTTCCACCGTGCCGAGCGCGGCGGCCAGGGCGGCGCCGACCGCGCCGGAGCCGCAGCACAGATCGACGACCACGGCGGCGTGCGGGTGCTGGGCCAGGGCCTGGTCGACGAGGAACTCGGTGCGGCGGCGGGGCACGAAGACGCCCGGTTCGACGGTGACGCGCAGTCCGTGGAAGCCGGCCCAGCCGAGGACCTGTTCGAGGGGCTCGCCGGCGACCCGGCGGTCCGTCAGGGCGGTGACCTCGTCCGGGGTGCGCGCCCCGGCGAGTATCAGTTCCGCCTCGTCCTCGGCGAAGACACAGCCGGCGGAGCGCAGGGCGGTGACGACTCTGGACAGCAGAGCGGGAGAAACGTGAGGGGGCATGAAAGCCGAGAGCCTTTCGGTGATCCGAAGGGCGCTCCCGCGGTCACCGGCGAGCGGTGATCCGTGTCGTCGCTACGAGGCGAGAGCACCCGACCTGAACAGCGGTAATGGGTCTCACCTCCAAGGAACGGGCGGCTGGGACGGACCCCGGCCGGACCCGCACACCCTACCCCAGCGCCATGGACGGCCGGGGGGCGGCGGCCGTATGTCCAGTTGTACTGTGCAACCAGGTGAGTGAGGGAGGTCCCATGGACGCGGCCGAGGCAGTGGAGGTCATCCAGCACGAGATGACGGCGTTCGCCCGCCGGGCCCGCGCCTCCGCCGGGCGGATGCATCCCGAGCTGTCCCTCGTCTCGTACACGCTGCTCGGGCATCTGGAGGAGAGCGGCGGCTGCCGGGCCACCGACCTGGCCGCGCACTACGCGCTGGACAAGTCGACGGTCAGCCGGCAGGTGTCCGCGCTGGAGCGGGCCGGGCTGATCGGGCGGCACCCGGACCCGGACGACCACCGGGTCCAGACGCTGCACCTGACGGACGCGGGCCGGGAGATCCTCGCCCAGGTCACCCGCAGCCGCCGAGCCGCGTTCCGGGAGCGGCTGGCGGACTGGCCCGAGGAGGACCTGGTCCGGTTCGCCGCCTATCTGGAGCGCTACAACGCGGGTACCGCCGCGGACTGATCCAGCGTCTGCGGCACCCGGACCCCGAGGAAGGTGATCTTGCGGCGCAGTCGGAAGCCGAGGGCCTCGTACAGCCGGATGGCGGTGGTGTTCTGTGCGCCGGTGTGCAGGAACGGCGTCTCGCCGCGCTCCCTCATGCCGTGGGCGACGGCGAGGATCAGCCGGGTCGCCAGGCCCTCGCCGCGGAAGGCGGGGTCGGTGCAGACGGCGCTGATCTCGGTCCAGCCGGGCGGGTGCAGCCGCTCCCCCGCCATGGCGATCAGGGCGCCGTCACGGCGGATTCCCAGATAGGTGCCCATTTCCACGGTCCGGGGCAGGAACGGGCCGGGCTTCGTCCGTTCGACCAGGTCGAGCATCTCGGGCACGTCGGCGGGGCCGAGCAGCACGGCCTCCGGTTCCGGCGCGGCGGCCAGGCCGTCGTCGACGAACTGCACACCGTCGATCCGGAAGGTGACCTCCCAGCCGTCCGGGATCTCGCCCCCGAAGCCCGGCAGCGCGATCTCGGTGCCGGGTCCCGCCAGGGCCGCGACATCCGCCCAGTCCTCGGCGTCGGGATCGTCGGGCAGCGCCAGCCACGGCGACACGTCGACCGGGTAGCGCAGCACCCGCCCCTGCCGCTCGGCGAAGTGCGCGTGCGGGCCGGTCAGGGCGCCGAGGGCGGGGTTGTCAAGGATGAGGGACGCATCTGCCGCGGTCCTCGGAGCGCCGAGGGCCGTACCGCTCAGCCCGCTCCCGTCCGTACCGTTCGCCTCGCTCATCCGGCGACCTCGATCACGATCTTGCCGCGGGCGTGACCGTCCTCGACGGTGCGCAGCGCCTCGCCGGCCTGCTCCAGCGGGAAGGTCTGGGTGACGTGCGGATCCAGCTCGCCGGCCAGGACGAGCCGCGCGATGTCGTCCAGGACGGCGGCGGTGCGGGCGCGTTCGACGCGGGCGCCGCCCAGCTCCGCCACGATGTGGGGCGGGGCGGCCGCGGTGATCAGCTTGGAGTGGTCGGTGAGCAGGGTGGCCGCCTCGGTGAGCACCGGGCCGCCGACCAGGTCGTACACGCCGTCCACGCCGTCGGGCGCGGCGGCACGGACCCGCTCAGCGAAGTCCGGTCCCGAGGGCACGTGTACCGCGCCGAGCGACTCGACGAAGTCCTTCTTGCCCTCGCTCGCCAGTCCCACGGTGCGCAGGCCGAAGGCCCGGGCGATCTGCAGGGCCGCCGCGCCGACTCCGCCGCCCGCGCCGGTGACCAGCAGGGTGGCGCCCGCGGGCAGGTCGAGCTGGCGGACGCCGTCGTACGCGGTGGCCGCGGCGATCGGCAGCGTGGCCGCGTCGGTGAAGGACAGGTCGGCTGGCTTGTGCGCGGTGACCGCGGCGGGCAGCAGGGCATACTCGGCGTATCCGCCGGCCACGGTGTTGCCGAAGACCTCGTCGCCGACGGCGAATCCGCTCACGCCGTCCCCGGTCTCCTCCACGACACCGGAGACCTCGCCGCCGAGCACGACGGGAAAGGCCGTCTTCTCGCTCTCGCCGGGGCGGCGGTAGCCCCCGCGCAGCTTCCAGTCGACGGGGTTCACTCCGGCGGCGCGTACCGCCACCAGGATCTGGCCTGCTCCGGGGCGAGGCCGCTCCACGTCAACGAGCGCCTCGGTCTCCGGGCCGCCGTGCCGCGTGTAGACGTACGCCTTCGGCATTGCTCCCACTCTCCCTTCACGGTCGCCGGACCAGCGGTCGTCCGGGCCACCGGAACCGGCACGTCTCGTCCAAGGAAGATCGCCGGGCGGCTATTCCCGGAGGCCGGGACACTTCACACAGCCTTAATGATCGCGGGCCGCCCGCGTTCGGGCCACACCTGACAGGGACGTACGGTTGAACACGCAAACAGTCCGCACCCGTCCCGCTGGATCCGCATGAACGTCACCCGAGGCTTCACCGGACGCCCCCGCGTCCACAATCCCGGCCTGCCGCCGGGGCAGTACGACGCGGGCGACGACTGGCCCGTCCTGTCCGCCGAGGTCACGCCCGAGCTGGCGCCCGCCGACTGGACGTTCCGGATCGACGGTCTGGTCGAGCGGCCGCACACCTGGGACTGGGAGCGGGCGCACACGCTGCCCGCCTCCGCGTACGCGGGTGACATCCACTGCGTGACGAGCTGGTCGAAGTTCGGGGTGCGGTTCGGGGGCGTGTCCCTGGACGCCTTCCTCGACGTGGTGCGCCCGCACGGGTCGGCCACTCACGCGGTCGCCTATTCGCACACCGGATACACCGCCAACCTCCCGCTCGCGGACCTGACCGGCGGGCGCGCCTGGATCGCGTTCGAGTACGAGGGTGAGCCGCTCGCCCCCGAACACGGAGGCCCGGCGCGGCTGTTGGTGCCGCACCTGTACTTCTGGAAGAGCGCCAAGTGGATCGCCGGCATCCGGCTCCTCGACCACGACGAGCCGGGGTTCTGGGAGAGCAACGGCTACCACGCACGCGGCAACCCCTGGGCCGAGCAGCGGTACGCCGGTGACTGAGACCAGCGGTGTGCCGGTGATTGAGGCCTCCGCGCCCGACAGGACCCGCACCCCCTCCACGACCTTCACGCCCGCCACCCGGTTCGCCGTGCCCGGCCGGATCGCGGTGAGCGAGCAGGCCGCTTCCGACTGGCAGACCGCCACGCTGACCGAGATCCGCCGGGAGACTCCGCGCGCCGCCACCTTCCGGTTCGCGGTGCCCGGCTGGACGGGGCATCTGCCCGGCCAGCACCTGATGCTGCGACTGACGGCCGAGGACGGCTACACGGCCCAGCGTCACTACTCGATCGCCTCCGCTCCCGACGACTCCGGGCACATCGAGCTGACCCTGGACCACGTCGAGGGCGGCGAGGTCTCGGGCTGGTTCCACACCGAGGCCAGGACCGGCGACCGGGTCGAGGTGCGCGGCCCGGTGAGCGGCTTCTTCGCCTGGCCCGGCGACCGGCCCGCACTGCTCATCGGCGCCGGCTCCGGTGTCGTACCGCTGATGTCGATGGTCCGGCACCACCGGGCGCGGGACCTGTCGGTGCCGTTGCGGCTGCTGGTGTCGGCGCGCGATCCTGAACAGCTCATCTACGCGCGGGAGTTCGGCGCCGAGACGACACCCGTGTTCACGCGGGGCGCGCCGCGCGGTGTGCCGGTGGGACGGCTGGCCGCCGCCCATGTGGCGCCGCTGCTGGCCGAGTTGCCGCCCGGTGGGTGGGAGGCCTATGTGTGCGGCTCCAACGCGTTCGCCGAGCATGCCTCTCGGCTGTTGGTCGAGGCCGGGCAGCCGGTGGACCGGATCCGGATCGAGCGCTTCGGCTGACCCGTCTCGGCGAATCTCGGCCGATTCCCTTCGGTCTACATCGACTTGGCGGTTTCCGGCCGGTCCGGCACTGAACGTTGTGCGGACTTCGGGGTACCAGCATGCGTGTACGCACGCGTACGCATAAGCGCTGCCGAGGGACAATGCGGACCGGACACGGTACGGCTCCTCCGGCTCAGGTCACGTCGAGGAGGTCGGCATGCGAACCCGGGTGCGCGGCTGGCGGTGGCGGCGCAATCCGCTGCGCCGCCGGTCCGACGTCGTGGAGGCGTGGACGGCACTGGCGGTCGCCGTCCTGCTGTTCGTGGGCGTCCCGCTCGCGGGAGTGCTCGTGGGCTGGTGGGCCCACGACGAGGCACGGTCGGTCGCGGCGGCACAGCACGCCGAGCGCACACAGGTACGGGCCGAGGTGGTCGGGAAGACGCCCGCCACCCTGCCCACGGCCCAGAACGGTCGGGAACACCCGTACCGCGTCGACGTGCGCTGGACCGATCCCGTCACCGGAGTCCACACGACCACGGCCCGGGTCCCGTCGGGCACCCGGCACGGGGACACGGTCAAGGTCTGGTTCGACTCCGAGGGCCGGGCCGTCGCCCCGCCGCCGGGCGTGAGCGAGATCTGGCAGCACACCGTGAGCATCGGCATCTGCGCGGCGGGCGGCACGCTGGCCCTGACGCTGCTCGGCGGCACGCTGATCCGCCATACGGCCCACCGCAACCGCCTGTTGGAGTGGGAACGGGAGTGGGCACGCACCGAGCCGGAGTGGACGCGGCGCGGGGTGTGAGGCCTCGGGTGTGAGCGCCGCGGGTCGAGCAGGCGCCCCGCGAGCGAGAGACACGCAGGTGAGAGACGCGCCCTCAGCCCACGGCCTGTCCAACTCCCTGCATCCGCCGCGCGATCCGCCCGTGATCCCGCAGCGCGTCCGCCAACCCCGGCAGCACCGGCTCGCCCCGGTCGACCAGAACCCGGCCCCCGACCACCGTCGTCCACGCCCGAGCCGGTCCGCAGCGCAACCACGCCTCGACGGGATCGCTCAACGCACCGGCCAGGGCGACCTCGTGCAGGTCCCAGACGACCAGGTCGGCACAGGCGCCCGGCCGCAGATGCCCCAACTCGTCGGCGCGGCCGAGGCATTGGGCCGAACCGCGGGTCGCGATGTCGAGGGCGTCGCGCGCGCCCATGGCGCCGGGACCGCCCCGATAGCGGCCCAGCAGCAGGGCGTTGCGGGTCTCCATCCAGAGCGAGGCGTGGTCGGTGGACGCGGAGCCGTCACAGCCGATGCCGACCGGCAGGCCGAGTTCCCGCATCTCCTTCACGCGCGCGGTGCCGCCGCCGATCAGCATGTTGGAGCTCGGGCAGTGCGCCACGCCGACGCCCGCGGCACCGAGCCGCCGCAGCTCGTCGTCGTTCGGGTAGATGCAGTGCGCGACCCAGGTGCGGTCGCTCATCCAGCCGGTGTCCTCGAAGTACTCGACGGGACGGCAGCCGTAGGTCTCCAGGCAGTACGTGTCCTCGTCGCGGTCCTCGGCGAGGTGCGTGTGCAGGCGCACGTCGTGGCGCTCGGCGAGTTCGGCGGTCGCAATCATCACTTCTTTGGTGACCGAGAACGGCGAGCAGGGCGCGAGGGCGACCCGGATCAGTGCGCCGGGCGTCGGATCGTGGTGGGTCTTGATGAGCCGCTCGCTGTCGGCGAGGACCTCGTCGGTGGTCTGGGTGACGCTCCTCGGCGGCAGTCCGCCGTCCTCCACGGAACGGGTCATCGAGCCGCGGGTGGCGTGGAAGCGGAAGCCGATGTCGCGGGCGGCGCGGATCTCGGCGTCGACCAGGTTCGGGCGCGGATGCACGTACAGGTGGTCGGAGGACGTGGTGCAGCCGCCCATCAGCAGTTCGGCCATGCCGACGTACGCGGACACGTAGACGGCCTCCTCGTCGAGGGCGGCCCACAGCGGGTAGAGCGTCGTCAACCAGTCGAAGAGGGTGCCGTTCACGGCGGGGGCGTAGGAGCGGGTGAGGTTCTGGTAGATGTGGTGATGCGTGTTGACCAGCCCCGGCGTGACCAGCCGTCCGGCGGCGGACACGGTCGCACGGGCCTCGGGTTCGCCGCCCGCGGTGCCCACAGCGGTGATCCGGCCGCCCGTGACGGCCGCCCAGCCGCCGGGGATCTCCCGCTCCCCGTCCACGACCAGCACTCCGGCGTCCTTGACCAGCAGATCCACGGCTGACGTCATGGCGCCATCGTAGACAGGGGGTACGACAAAGGCCTGGCGAGTCCTCCGACGTCACACGTACGGTGTGATCATCCACGCTGTCCCTTCACAAAGGCGGTCCTGCATGGCCCTGTTCGACCTCCCCCTCGACGAGCTCCACGAGTACCGCAGCGCGTCCGCCGAGCCCGACGACTTCGACGTGTTCTGGTCCAAGACCTTGCAGGAGGCCCGGGAGCACGACCTGGACGCCCGGTTCGAGCCGGTCGACACGGGTCTTTCCACGGTCCAGGTGTACGACGTGACGTTCGCGGGCTTCGGCGGGCACCCGGTGAAGGGCTGGCTGCGGCTGCCCGCCGGGGCGACGGAGCCGCTGCCGCTGGTCGTGGAGTTCATCGGGTACGGCGGCGGGCGCGGGCTGCCGCACGAGAACCTGCTGTGGGCGTCGACGGGCCGGGCGCACTTCGTGATGGACACCCGCGGCCAGGGCAGTGCCTGGGGCGGCGGGGGCGGCACCCCGGACCCGGTGGGCGGCGCGCCCGCGTACCCCGGCTTCATGACCCGCGGCATCGACGCGCCCGAGAACTACTACTACCGCCGGGTGTTCACCGACGCCGTGCGTGCCGTGGAGGCCGCCCGCTCGCACCCGCTGACCGACGCCTCGCGCACCACGGCCCTCGGCGCGAGCCAGGGCGGCGGGATCACGATCGCCGTCGGCGGACTGGTCCCGGACCTGGTCGCGATCGCGCCGGACGTGCCGTTCCTGTGCGACTACCCGCGTGCGGCGACCCTGACGGATCGTCACCCCTACCGCGAGATCGCCCTGTTCCTCAAGACCCATCGCGGCCGCAGCGAGGACGCCCTGCGCACGCTCTCCTACTTCGACGCCGTCCACTTCGCCGCCCGCGGCAGCGCCCCGGCTCTGTTCTCGGCGGCCCTGGAGGACCAGACCTGCCCGCCCTCCACCGTGTTCGCGGCCTTCAACGCCTGGGCGCACGAGGACAAGGCGATCGAGGTGTACGACTTCAACGACCACGAGGGCGGCGGGCCCTACCAGGAGGCGACGAAGCTGCGCTGGCTGAAGTCGTACGCCTGAGCGGCGGCCTTCGCCACGCTGCGAGGTTGTCGTCGCGCCACTCTTCCACCCAGTCCGACCAGTCGGTACGTTCGGTTTCGCCCGGGTCGCAGCGTCGCGGCCCGGGCCTGCGCGGACGACGGAGGTCCCCATGGCGGAGCGCGAACCCACGGTGCACGGCGACTGCGACGAACGGTTCGCGGCGGTGCGGACGGCCTTCGAGGAGAACTTCCGCGACCGGGACGAACTCGGTGCCGCCGTCACGGTCACCGTGGACGGCGAGGTCGTGGTCGACCTGTGGGGCGGCTGGGCCGACGGGGCGCGCACGCGGCCCTGGGAGCGGGACACCCTGGTCAATGTGTGGTCGACGTCGAAGGGTCCGGTCGCGCTCTGCGCGCACATCCTCGCCGACCGGGGCCTGCTCGACCTCGACGCCCCGGTGGCCGCGTACTGGCCCGAGTTCGCCGCAGCTGGCAAGGAGAGCGTCCTCGTACGGCATCTGCTGTCCCACCGCGCGGGACTGGCCGGGCTGCGTGAGCCGCACTCCGTGGAGCAGCTCTACGACTGGGAGTTCACCACGCGGCGGCTCGCGGCGACGGAGCCGTGGTGGGAGCCGGGCACGCGGTCCGGGTACCACGCGCTGACGTACGGCTTCCTGGTCGGCGAGGTGGTGCGCCGGGTCTCGGGGCTGCTGCCGGGGGAGTTCCTGGAGCGCGAGGTGACCGGGCCGCTCGGCGTCGACTTCACGATCGGGCTGCCGGAGAAGGAGGCCGGGCGAGCCGCCGAGCTGATGCATCCGCCGGTCGCCTCGGAGAGCGAACAGGCCGCGATCTTCAGCCAGTTGACACCCGTGGCGATCGCGGCGCTGACCAACCCCATGGTGGGCGCGACCGAGGCGAACACGGCCGAGTGGCGGGCCGCCGAGATCCCGGCCGCCAACGGACACGGCACGGCACGGGCCGTCGCCGCGCTCTACGGGATCTTCGCGGGCCGGGGATCGTACGGCGGCCACCGGGTGCTGTCCGCGGAGGCGGCCGAGCGGGTCCGGGAGGGGCAGGGCAGTTGCCGCGACCTGGTGCTCGGTGCCGGGTTCGAGCACGAGACGGAGGTCGCGCTCGGGCTGTGGCTGAGCGGTCCGAACGGCTCCTACGGACCCGACCCGCGCGCTTTCGGACACGACGGCTTCGGTGGCTCCTGCGGTCTCGCCGACCCGGAAGCGGGGGTGTCCCTGGGCTACGTCATGAACCGCATGGGGCCTCATATCGCGGACGACCCACGGAAGATGGCACTGGTGGACGCCCTGTACAGCACCCTCTGAAGGGTGATCGACGCGGACTTGTTTCGGCCGAACCCGCCGACCGCCCTTCCCTGCTGGTTTAGACCAATGCTAGACCTTGTGGCGCAATGAGCCCGCACGGCTACGGAACGTCACCAACAGGAGGCGCGGCATGGCCCGCACCGATCACCCGGTCTCCGAAACACAGCCGCTGTACTGGCGCGTCGCGACGGAACTGCTCGACGAGCTGCGCAACGGGCCACCCGGCGGGCGGCTGCCCAGTGAGCGGCGGCTGGCCGAGCGCTTCGGGGTCAGCAGGGAGACCGTGCGGCAGGCCCTTGAGGTGCTGCGCCGGGACGGGCTGGTCGCCACCGACCGGCGCGGCAGCCACACCACGCTGCCGGGGCTGCCGGTCGAGTCGCCGGCCGCGCTGACCTTCCCGGTCGGCGCCCGGGCCGCGGAGCCGGGCGCCGACCGGACCTCGGTCAACTGGGAGACTCCCCCGCCCGCACACGCCGAGGCGTTGGGGCTCGCCCCGCACCGGCCGACTCTGGTGCACCGCTACGAGTCCGCGGACGCGGACGGTCGCGGCCGGCGTACGGCGGTGACCTCGTTCTCCGCCGTCGCACTCTCGGAGGTCGAGGAGCTGGGCCGCTACCGCGACCGTGCCGACGGCGCCGCGTCGGCCCAACTCCGGCGCACCTACGACTGGATGCGCAAGGCGGGCCTGACCCTGCACCACCGGGACTCCATCACCCGGCTCGCGGACGTGCCCTCGGTACGGGTCACCCGGCGCGTGCACGACCAGTACGACCGGCCGCTGGAGATCACCGATCTGCTCGTGGACGCCCAACAGGACGCCCTGGTCTACGAGTTCACCCTTCCCGCGGAGTGCTGACCGGGTGCCGGTGGCGGAAGTACAGCCGAACGACCGAGCCCGCGGTATCGAGGTCGTCGGCGACCAGGTCGCTCAACTGCCGCACCAGCCACATCCCGTGGCCGTTCGCGGCACGCGGACGCGGCGGCAGATGACCGGGGAAGCGGGGGCGCGGTGCGGAGGCGTGCGAGCCGTCGTCGCGAATCTCGCAGATCACGTACTCGGGGTCGCTGTGCAGCCGCACGACACCCTGACCGCCGCCGTGCCGCACGGAGTTGACGACGGTCTCGTGCACCGCGGCCACCAGGTCGCGGGTCCGCTGCTCGGGCAGACCGAGGCCGCTGGCGTACGCGGTGAGGGTGCGGCGGACGGCGGCCGAGCGGCCCCGGGTGAAGCGGATGTCCCGCGGTCCGGCGGGGAGCGCGGCGGGGCGGTGCTCGTCGCACTCGGCGCCGAAGTCCGCCGGATCCGTGTACGCGGCGCCGCTCTCACCGGCGAGTTCGGGGTGGGTGCGGGCCGCGCCGCGCACCACGGACTCCGGGAGGACCCGGGTGTCGTACGGGCACAGGATCCGGTGTCCGGTGCCGGCGAAGACGACGTTGAGGAGGGACTCGTAGCGCAGCCACTCCTGGGTCTCGAAGGCGGTGCGGCCGGTCCAGACGGGCTCGCCGATCACACGGGCCCGCCGGTCGGGGCCGAGCCGGTCGCAGTACGCGTGGTAGCGGCCGAGGGTGCGCGACGGGTAGTCGTACCAGTCGCGTACGTCGACGAACTCGACCTCCCTGGACCGGCTGCCGAGGGCTCCGGCCAGCAGGGAGATGTTGTGGGCGCTCACCACCGCGAGGACGGTGTCGCCGGCGTCGAGTCCGGCGCGGGCGTGGTCGGCGGTGCCGGCGAGGAACGCGTCGTCCGAGCCGTAGCGCAGAGCCTGGTGGACGAAGCCGGTGCGGGTCATGGCAGGTCTCCTGGGGGCTCGAAGCGCAGTCCTGGCACCCGGTCCCAGCCGGCCACCCGCATCACCCGCCGCACATGGGGAGCCACGCCGGTCAGCACGAGGGTGCCGCCGGAGGCGTACAGGCCCAGCGCCGTGAAGACCAGCAGGCGCAGTGCGCCCACATCGATGAAGTGCAGTTCGCGCAGGTCGAGTCGGATGCGGATGCCGTCCGTCGTGCGGGCGCGGGCGCGGGCCGTCTCGGCGTGCAGGGCGCGCGCGACGGCGGTGACGTTGGTCTCGTCGACCTCTCCGGCGAGGGCGAGGCCCGGGGGTGCGAAAGTGCGGGTGACGGTGAGGAGTTCGTCGCGCCACACGGCATCCGCGCCGACCCGGCCGTGGTGCAGTCCGGCGATCGGTACCAGCTCGGCCTCGTCGAAGACCCGGCGGTCGTACTGGCAGATGCCGAGCACCGGCAGCGAGGCGAACACGGGGTCGAGCAGCAACTCGCTGTCGTGCAGGGTCTTCAGGCCCTTCCCGGCCTGCGCGCGCAGCACCTCGGTGCACACGCGCAGCGCGAGGAAGCCGTCGCCGACCGCGCGGCGCGCCTCACGGCGGATCGCCTCGTCCAGGTCCCACAGCCCTTCGGGGACGGCCAGTTGGGCGTCGACGCAGAGCCGGCCGGTGGCGATCTCCTCGTCGACCCGGCAGCCGTGCGCCTCCAGGAAGGACAGGGCGACACCGGCGGGGATGTCGGCGGGCGGCAGGACGAGACCTCGATGGCCGCTGGCCAGGCCGTCGAGGAGGAAGGCGGCGAGTACGGTGTCGCGCTCCTCGTCCGTGTCGTAGCCCAGGAGCAGATGGTCTCCCTGGCGCATCTGTCCCACGGTTCTCCGGGCCGGTACGACGGTCATCCCCACACCTCCCTCGGTGGGCGGACCGCTTCCACGCTACGCCGGGATCAGGCCCTCCGTGAGGGGTTATGGTGTCGGCGTTCGGCTGGGTGAGGGGGGACCATGGCGGCCTCGGTACAGGGCGGCAGGACCGGCAACCTTCCCGCCGAGGCGAACGCGTTCATCGGCCGCCGGGGCGAACTCGCCGAGATCGCGGGGCTGTTGGGCAGCACGCGACTGGTGACACTGACGGGACCGGGCGGGGTGGGAAAGTCCCGGCTGGCGCTGCGGGCCGCGCATGCGGCGCGGGCCGGTTTCCCGGGCGGGGTGTGGCTGGTGGAGCTGTCCGAGCTGCGGGACCCGGACCTGCTGACCAACGCCGTGGCCCAGGCCACCCGGCTGACCGAGCAGACCCTGCGCCCGCTCCTCGAAGCGGTCACCGAGCACCTCACGGGCGCGCCGCTGCTGCTCGTCCTCGACACCTGCGAGCACGTGCTGGAGGAGAGCGCGCGGGTCGTGGACGAACTCCTCGCGAGCGTCCCGGAGTTACGGATCCTGGCCACCAGCCGCCAGCCGTTGGGCCTGCCCGGAGAGCAGTTGCTGACGGTGGCGCCGCTGCCGCTCGGCGAGCGGGACGACGCGGTGGCGCTGTTCGCGGCCCGGGCGGTGGCCGCGGTGCCGTCGTTCGCGCTCACCGAGGCCAACCGGGCGGGAGTGGCCGCGGTCTGCGCCCGCCTGGACGGGATACCGCTGGCCCTGGAGCTGGCCGCGGTGCGGCTGCGCGGCTTTCCGCTCGACCGTCTGCTGGAGGGCCTGGACTCCCGGTTCGACCTGCTCGTCTCGCCCGCGCGGCCACGGCTGGCCCGGCATCAGACGCTGCGCACCGCGATCGGCTGGAGCCATGAACTGTGCACCCCGCTGGAGCGGTTGCTGTGGGCGCGGCTGTCGGTGTTCGCCGGTGGCTGGGACGTGGAGGCGGCCGAATTCGTGTGCCACGGCGGCCCGTTGGACGCCGAGGAGATCCTCGCCCTGCTCGCCTCGCTCACCGAGAAGTCCATCGTCACGCGGGACGGCGAGGCGGTGGGCACGCGCTACCGGATGCTGGACACGGTCCGTTCGTTCGGCGCCGAGTGGCTGACCGGCCTGGGTGAACAGGAGGCGGTCAGGCGCAGGCACCGGGACTACTTCCGGTGGATCGCGCGGCAGGGCGAGGCGGAGTGGCTCGGGCCCGGCCAGCGGATGTGGGCCGAGCGGCTGACCTCGGAACACGCCAACCTGCGGCTCGCCGTGGAGGAGTGCCTGACCGCGCCGGAGCCCGAGACGGCTCTCGAACTCACCGGTTCCCTCTGGTACTTCTGGTTCGCCTGCGGCTTCACCGAGGAGGGCCGAGGCTACTTGGAGCGAGCACTGGAGCGCGCCCCGGAAGCCGGCGGCCCCGACCACACCCTCGCGGTCTGGGCGCACCGGCTCGTCACCGTCGTACCGGACGATCTGGAGGCCGCCGAGTCAGTGAGCGCCGCGTATGTGTGGCTCGCCGAGGAACGTCAACTGCCGGTCCCCGCGCTGCCATTGACGGGGGCGAGCCTGGCCGTGCGGGGCGAGTCGGCGCGGTCGGCGGTGCTGTACGGGACCGTCGGGCAGGCGCCCGCCGGGGACGGCGGCGCCGAGTTCTTCCAGCTGCTGACGCTCGCCCTGCAGGCGTATCTGCTGGCCAGCCAGGCCGCGTTCGAGCGGTGCGCGACGGTTGCCGAGCGGCTGCGCGCGGACTGCGCCAAGCGCGGTGAGCTGTGGATGCGGGCATGGGGCGATTTCTTCGTCGCGCTGGCCGGGATCGGCCTGGGCCACGCGGACGAGGCGCTGCTGTCGGCACGTGCGGCCCTGACGGCCAAGTGGCGCGTCCACGACCGGATCGGCGCCGCCGCCGTCGCCGACCTGCTGGTCGCCGCGCAGGCCACGCGGGGCGAGGCGGAACTGGCGGCGCGGCTGCTCGGCGTCAGCCGACGCCTGTGGCTCACGGCGGGCCTGCCCCAGCTCGGCCGACCCGACCTGACCGTCTTCCACCGCGAGTACGAGCGCCGGCTGCGCACCGCTCTCGGCCACGCCCGGTTCGGCGAAGCGGTGCGCGAGGGCGGGGAGTTGACCCCGGAGGCGGCGGTCGCGCTGGCGTTGGGCGGGGTGTCGGTCGAGCTGGATCTCTGACGGGCCTTGGACCGGAGCGCGGACCGACCTCGGACCTGACCTTCGACCGACCTCCGACCGGCGCTCCGCCTGGACTCCGGAGGCGGCGGTTGCGCTGGCGCTGGGCGGGGTGTCGGTCGAACTGGATCCCTGACGGGCCTTGGATCGGAGCGCGGACCGACCTCGAGCTGACCTTCGACCGACCTCCGACCGGCGCTCCGCCTGGACTCCGGCGAGCGGGACCACCTTGCCGACCCGGGCCTGTGACCGGACCCGGCCACTGGCCGGCCTCGGACCGGCGCTCCGCCTGGGCTCCGGCGCCCTGACCGCCCTGCCGACCGGCACCTCCGACCGGCCCCGAACCTGACCTCCGACCAGCCTCCGACCGACGCTCCGGCGGGCGGCCCGCCCTACGTCAGCTTCCGGGCCGCCACCATCCGCACCCGGGAGCTGCCGTCGCTCCGCTCGCCGAACTCCGGGAGGGCGTGGAGATCGACCGCGAATCCGGCGCGCTCCAGCTCCCGTCGCACCTCGCCGAGCCGGAAGGCGCGGTAGTACATGACGAACGGCGGGCGCCAGACGGCGTTGCGCACCCGCATCACCCCGTCGAACCCGAGCAGCATCCAGAACACCGGCGAGGTGGGCCGGGGCGGGGCCAGCACGGGGAACGCGAAGCAGCCGCCCGGCCGCAGCACGGAGTGGACCTGCGCGAACAGGCCCGGCAGCTCCGAGGGCAGGAAGTGCCCGAACGCCCCGAAGCTCACCACCACGCCGAAGGAGCCGGGGCGGAAGGGCAGCGCACGGGCGTCCGCGCGCACCCAGTTCACCTCCGGGACGCCGATGCCGTGCAGGTCTCGGCGCGCCACGTCCAGCATTCCGCCGCTGAAGTCGACCCCGGTGATGCCCTGCCGGCACACCGACGCCAGCACTTCCATCCCGGCCCCCGTGCCGCAGCACAGGTCGAGTCCGGTGTCGTAGGGGCCCGTCCGCTTCAGCGCCGCCGCCACCGCGTCCAGCACGGAGTCCGGGGTCCGGAACGGCGTGTGGTCGAACTTCGGGGCGAGCAGGTCGTACCCGCGTTCGACGGAGGACAGCGCCTGGACGGCGAGTTCGCGGAGGCTGGGTCCTTCGGGGCTGAACATGCGGATCAGCCTAGGTGAACGCGCCGCGCCGGTGGACACCGCGACGAGGGCTCATTACTCTCATCCACATCTACTCAACAAATTGACTATGAGGTGATCCGATGCGCGCGTTCCGCGAGGCGGTCGAGGCGGGCGACCTGGACGCCGTCGAGGCGCTGCTGGCCGACGACGTCGTCTTCACCAGCCCGGTGGTCTTCAAGCCGTACCCCGGCAAGGCGATCACCGCGTCGATCCTGCGCGCGGTCAGCCGGGTCTTCGAGGACTTCCGCTACGAGAGTGAGCTCGCCGGGGCCGACGGCCGCGACCACGCCCTGGTCTTCGCGGCCCGGGTCGGCGACCGGGAGCTGACCGGCTGCGACTTCATCCACGTCGACGAGAACGGCCTGATCGACCAACTCACGGTCATGGTGCGGCCGTTGTCGGGAGCGCAGGCCCTCGCGGCCGCCATGGGCGCGCAGTTCGAGCAGATCGCCAAGGAGGCGGAGGCGCGGTCCGCCTGAACGACCGCGCCCCCGCCCGCCCTTACGCGACGGTGAGGGTGATAGCGCCGGTGTAACTCGCACCAGGAGCGATCGCGGTCGCCGTGCCGTCGACCGTCATCGTCACCGACTTACCGCGCGGCGCCCGTACGGTGGCGTCGGCGGCGAGGGTGAGCGCGGTGAGGTACGAGGTGCCGGTGACGGTCCATCGGGAGCCGCTGTTCAGCCGGACGATCGCGCCGTTGTTGACGGCGGCCTGGGCGGTGTTGGTGACGATGCCCAGCTCGTAGAAGGTGGTGGCGTCGATGCTGGCGACGCGGTGCTTGGCCTTCGTCGCCGAGATGACGCCCTCGACCGACGCGTCCTCGAAGGTGAGGACCATGTTCTTGCCCTTGCGCATGCCGTTGTAGAAGTCGCCTTTGAGCGCGATGGCGGTGAAGGCGGCGGCTCCGTCGGTGGCGTGGACGGCGGTGACATCGAAGGTGGTGTCCTTCGTCGGGTCGTCGGTGGGCTCGGTGTAGACGCCGATGTTCATCATCTTGCCGTCGACCGGCACCGGGCCCGGGTCGTCCAGCTCGATCATCTGCAGGATGACGCCGTCGCGCGGGGCGAGACGGGCACCCTTCGAGCCGTCGACCGTGATGGTGGTCTGCTGGCCCTTGTTCAGGAAGGTGGCCCGCTCGGAGTTGACGACCGTGCCGCCGTCCAGGGTCAGCGTGCCGGTGCCGAAGAACATGTAGCCGAAGTGCCCCGAGTTCACGACCGTGCTGCGGACCGGCAGCGCCTTCAACTCGGCCGTCGACAGCCCGAGTTCCAGCTCGGTGTTGAGCGCGGACACCGCCTCACGGGTGCTGTCCCCGTAGTGCACCACCGCTGCCGGGCCCGCGATGATCGTGGCGTAGCTGCCGACGTCGAAGCGGGAGCCGAGGACGCGGACGGTGGCGTCGCCGATGGCATAGGTGCCGTAGCCGTACTCCCCCGTGTTGCCCACATGGCTGTTGATCGCGGTGAGCTTGAGGCCGCTGCCGCCCTCGACCGACAGGGCGCCCCAAGTCTCCGAGAAAACGGTGGAGTTGAGATAGGTGGCGGTGCTGTTCGCGCCGATCAGGTTGGTGGCGCGGACATTGCCGTCGAGGCCGAGCATCCAGGGCACCGACTCCATGTACGGGGTCTCGACGGTGGCCTGGTAGTCGGCGGGCAGGACGCCGTTGCGGCAGCGGATTGCGGAGTTCTTGACGATGACGTTCGCGCCGTCGTCGGAGATGACGCCGGTGCGGACTACGCCCTTGTTGGTGATGCGGGCCCCGTCCACGACCAGCTTGGTGGCGGAGCCGTCGCCGACCACGGCGGCACCGTAACCGGCGAAGTCACTACGGCCGTTGCCCGTCAGGGAGATGACCGGCCGGTCCAGCGTGTAGGTGGCGCCCTGCACGTACACGCCGTCGAAGCACTCGCCGGTCGAGGTGATCGACACGCCCCGGGCGAGGGTGTCGGTGAGCCTGCCGCCGAGCACGGCCGCGAGGACGGACTTGTCGCGCACGACTCCGTCCGCGTCGACGTAGATCGCCTGCCGGAAGGGGAAGGTGAGCGTCTCGTACGTCACCTCGTTCGCCGCCGCCACCGTGAGGACGACATCTCCCTGGTAGGTCCCGGCCTGGACGAGAGTCGCGGTCCCGCCGGTCTCGGTGAGCAACTGACCGGTCTCCACGCCGTCGACGGTCAGCGTGAGACTGTGTCCGTCCGGCGCGACGATCTTCCCGCCCGCGGCGATCGTCAGGCGGCTCACCCGGGTGGTCGCGGCGACTTCGTACGTCTCTCCGGAGCCGACGGTGATCTGCCGGCCGGACACCTTCGGCGAGGCGGTGGCGGAGGCGGAGGTGGCCGGGACCAGGAGCGCGCCGGCCGTGGCGGTGCCTGCGATCAGGACCGAGCGTCGGGTGATCAGCGTCATTGCATGCCTTCCAAGGATCGAGTGCGCCGTTGCGCAGCGTGACGAACCGGCCGTCTCGTCCGTGGCGGCAACGGCTCGGAGCGGGCACCTGAGGTGCGCACGAAGGAGTGAATCAGCCCTGCACAGAAGGGAATAGGCGCTTCGCTGACGCATCCCGGAACCCGATGCCTCGGATCGGGCGGCTCGTTTCATGGCCATCACACAACGTGGTCACAGGACGTGCTCGGGGGCGGACATGCAGACGAGGCGAGCGGCCGGTACGCCGCCCACCTCGCCGTTCCGTCTCCGCCTACGCGGGCGCGACCATCCCCGCTGACAGATCGATGTCGGCCCCGCACAGGCCGGGCATGCCGAGCATCGCGACCAGTGCGCGGGCCACCTCGTCCTCCTCGACCAGCCGACCGAGAGCCGCGCGGGAGGCGAAGTCGTGTTCGGCCTCCTCGACCGTGCAGCCGGCCAGTTCGGCGGTGAGCCGGAAGTTGCGGTCCATCCGCGGTCCCCGAACGGGGCCCGGGGAAAGGGAGTTGACCGTGACACCCCGCGGGCCGACCTCTCCGGCGAGCGTCCGGGTGAGGCCCAGCAGCGCCATCTTGGAGGCGGTGTACGGGGTGCGGTTGAGGAGCGGCCGCTTCCCGCTCACCGAGGCGACGTTGACGATGTCACCGCGGCCCGCCGCGATCATCGGCGGCAGGAAGGCCCGGCACATGAGGTAGACGCCACGGACGTTGACCGCGAAGACGCCGTCCCACTCGTCGGGTTCGACGTCGACGAGGGGTCGCACCGGTCCCGCGACGCCCGCGTTGTTGAGGAGCAACGACACGTCCTCGTCGGCGAGTTCGGCGGCGAGTCGACGCACGGCTGCCTCGTCGGCGACGTCACACACCGCCGTACGCGCCTCGCCGCCCTCCTTAGCCACGCGGGCCGCTGCGTCGGCGAGAGCCTGTTCGCCGCGCCCCACGAGGATGACCCGGGCGCCCTCGCCGACCAGGGCCAGGGCGAACGCCCGTCCCAGCGGTCCGCCTCCCCCGGTGACGACGGCCGTGCGCCCGCGCAGGGTCATGCGGTGTTCCACGGCAGCTCGTCACCGGCGGCCCGCGCGGCCCGTACGTCGCCGGAGCGTGCGTGCCCCTCGAAGAGCTCGACGCGGGAGGCCCGGCCGCAGAGCCGTCCGAGCAGGACCTGCGACGCGGTGTCGGTGACCTCCTGGTACGTCACCGTCTTCAGATACTTCCCCACCCAGAGGCCACCGGTGTAGCGGGCGGCGCCCCGGGTCGGCAGTACGTGGTTGGTGCCGATGACCTTGTCCCCGAAGGAGACGCAGGTGCCCTCGCCGAGGA
The DNA here is from genome assembly GCF_053599215.1 of Streptomyces sp. NPDC001002. Taxonomy (NCBI): domain Bacteria; kingdom Bacillati; phylum Actinomycetota; class Actinomycetes; order Kitasatosporales; family Streptomycetaceae; genus Streptomyces; species Streptomyces sp. NPDC001002. Next base: position 23,418 of record NZ_JBSFLV010000087.1, read on the forward strand.
ACAGGGCGCCGTACTGGGTCATTCGCTCCAGGGCGAGACGGGGTTCGGCGGTCAGCACCTCCACGTGCTCGAAGGCGAATTCGTCGGCGAGCGCGTACAACTCGTCGAGTGTGTCGACGACATGGACCTGGCCGTGGTCGCGCCAGGCGGGCTCCGCGAAGTCGCGGGTCGGCATGCCGGGCAGCAGCCGTTCGACCTCGGCGATGGTCTGCTCGGCGACCTCACGGGAGGTGGTGATGAGCACGGCCGGTGAGTCCGGGCCGTGTTCGGCCTGGGAGAGCAGGTCGACGGCGCAGACGAAGGGGTCGGCGTGCTCGTCGGCCAGGACGAGGATCTCGGTCGGCCCGGCGAACAGGTCGATGCCGATCTCGCCGAACAGCTGCCGCTTGGCCTCGGCGACGTAGGCGTTGCCGGGCCCGGCGATCAGGTTGACGGGCGACATCGAGTCGGTGCCGACGGCCATCGCCGCCACCGCCTGGACCCCGCCGAGCAGCCAGATCTCGTCCGCGCCCGCGAGGTGCATGGCGGCGACGGTGGCGGCCGGGATCTCGCCGTGGATGGGCGGCGTGCAGGCGACCACGCGCGGTACGCCCGCGACCTTCGCGGTCACGACGGTCATGTGGGCGGAGGCGGTGAGCGGATACCGCCCGCCGGGGATGTACGCGCCGGCCGCCTGCACAGGGATGTGCCGCTGCCCGAGCCGCACACCCGGCAGCGTCTCCACCTCGAACTCCCGCAAGGAGTCCAGCTGATGGCCGGCGAAGGCACGGACCTGCTCCTGTACGAACCTGATGTCGTCGATGACCTGCTGCGGCACCGACGCGACGATCTTCTCGACCTCCTCCTCGCTCAGCCGGAAGGAATCGGGGCTCCACCGGTCGAACTTCTCCGAGTACGCGCGCACGGCCTCGTCGCCGCGCTCGCGGACATCGGCGATGACACCGGCCACGGTCGAACGCACCTGATCGAGGGACGCGGTCACCTCGGCCCCGGGTACGGCATGCTTCAACACCTCTGCCACAACTACCGCCTCTCCATGAGTACTTCGGGTCAGACCGGCGGCGCTACGAAGAGCACGTCGGGGTCGTTGAACTGCTCCTTGGCGACCGACTCGCTCATCGGGTCGGCGGTGCCCCACTGGTCCTGGGTGATCGGGTCGTCCACGTCGTGTCGGCCGGGGTGCCACAGGTCCTCTTCGAGGACGGCGAGTTCGGTGGTGTACTCCACGGTGTTGCCGTGCGGGTCGTGGAAGTACGAGAAGGTGTTGTCGCCCGCGAGATGCCGGCCGGGCCCCCAGGTCAGCCGCGTCCCCGCGCGCAGCGCCCGTCCCGTGCCGCGCATGTACTCCTCGACGCCGCGCATCTCGAACGAGGCGTGGTGCAGGGAGACATGGGGTCCGCGAGCGATGGCGAAGGAGTGGTGGAGGGGGCTGCAGCGCAGGAAGTACATGAGGTCGCCCATGTGCGTGGAGTAGAGGGTGTCGGTGAGCCGGAAGCCGAGGTGCTCGACGTAGAAGTCCCGCAGCCCTTCCGGGACCTGGGAGTTGACCACGCAGTGCGAGAGCCGCACGGGGATGGCCTCGCGCTCCTCGATCCTCCGGTGCGTGCGGGTGGCGACCTCGGCCGACACCTCGACGACGCGGCCATCCGGGTCGAAGAAGCGGAGCCCGTAGCCGCCGCCCGGGGTGTCCAACGCCCGTGGCTCGTGCACGAGTTGGACCCCGGCCCGCACGAGCCGTAGCGCCAACTCATCGACGGCGCCCGGCGATCCGGCGCCGAAGGCCACCAGGTCCATCCGCTTCCGCTCGTCCGCGCGGATCCGCACGATGTACTGCTCGGGACTGCCCTCGGCGGCGAAGAAGGCGAGCCCGCTGTCGTTCGCCACCTCGGTCAGACCCCAGGTGGTGGCGTAGAAGGCGCGCTGCCGCTCGAAGTCCGGTACGGCCAGGTCGACATGGCGCAGATGAGTGATCGGCTGGAAGGTCATGCGTGACTCCTGACGGTGTTGCGCTGCCGGCCCAGGCCGGTGATCTCCGCGTCGAGCACGTCTCCCGGCTTCAGGAAGACGCCCCAGTGGGCGCCGTTGCCGGCCGGCGATCCGGTCAGCAGCAGGTCGCCGGGGCGCAGGGTGGCGGTCGTGGAGACGTACGCGATCAGACGCGGGATATCGAAGATCATGTCCTTGGTGGACTCGTCCTGCCGGACAACTCCGTTGTGGCGCAGGGTGATCCGCAGATCGTTCGGGTCCCCGACGAAGGCGGCCGGGACGAGGAAGGGACCGGTCGGCAGGAAGGTGTCCGCGTTCTTGGCGGTGAACCAGTCGGTGCCGATGGCCTTGAGGTCGGGCCGGTAGAGGCGGTCACGGGTGGTGAGGTCGTTCGAGATCGTGTATCCGGCGACGTACTCCATCGCCTTCTCGGCAGGGATGTTCTTGCCCGACCTCCATATGACCAGGGCGAGTTCGAGCTCCCAGTCGTGCTGTTCGCCGAGCGCGGGGAGCACGATGTCGTCATAGGGACCGGTGATCGCGCGGGGGGAGCCGAGGAAGATGTACGGCACTCCATTGCGGGCGCGTTCGTCCATCATCTGCTCGGCGTCCGCGCGAGCCTCCTCGGGGGTGGCGCCGTGCACGCTCTCCTTCTCGGCGGCGACCAGATCGACCACGTGCTTGCGGTAGTTGGCGCCGCTCTGCAGGATCTGGCCGGGCTCGACGGGGGCGAGGACACGGAGGTCGGCCAGGTCGTGCCAGGTGCCGTCGGCGGCCCGGGCCAGGTCGTGCAGGCGGGGCAGCCAGGCGTCCCAGTCCTCGACGAGCGCGCGGACGGACGGCACGAGGTCGGAGAGGTCGCGCACGCGGGAGCCGGTGACGAGCCCGGCGAATCCGCGCCTTTGATCAGCGAGTTGATCGGCGAACGTACCGAGCGCGAAGGGTCCGGCATGCGTGGGCAGTGGATCGGGCACGGCGCTCTCCTCGTACGGGTAGGGGCTCGCCCTCGACGCTAGGCAGCCCGGGGACGCGGCGGAAATGGCGATCCGCGATGCCTGCCATCACCGGCCGGTCCCGGCCCTGAACTGCGCCTCCATCGCCGTGCGGGATGGATGACGTCCCCCTTGGCGATGCCTCGATCCGTTGACCCCGTACGGACCGCCGATCAGGCTCGGAGCCACCCCGAACCGAGGAGAACGCCGTGGTGGTCGAGCATGCCGAGCTGACGGTCGAGGACGGCCGGGAGGCGGAGTTCGCGGAGGTCTTCGGCAAGGCACGCGAGGTGCTCGCCGAGGCCGACGGCTTCCGCTGGGCGGAGTTGCTGCGCTGCCACGAGCGGCCGACGACCTTTCTGCTGCTGGTCGGCTGGGAGTCGGTCGAGGCGCACACGGTCGGCTTCCGGGAGTCGGAGGCCTTCGGTCGCTGGCGGGCCCTGGTCGGACCGTTCTTCGCCGAGCCGCCGACCGTCGAGCACTTCCACGAGCTCGGCGCCCGCTTCTCGGGCTGACCCCCACCTCTGTCTACGTTCGCAAGGATCGCCCATGCCCGTACAAAAGGTGCTCGTCGTCGGCGGCGGCATCACCGGAAGCGTGCTGTGTCTCGCGCTCGCCCAGCGGGGCGCCGAGGTGGAGCTCGCCGAGATCTCTCCGCAGTGGTTCGGTGTGGGCCATGGCATCACCCTTCAGGGCAATGCGCTCAAGGCGCTGCGTTCCGTTGGTGTCCTCGACCGGGTGCTGGCTCGGGCGGTGCCCTTCGACATCATGCGGCTGCGCCGTGCCGACGGCGGGCTGATCACCGAGTTGGACACCCCGCACACCGGTGGTCCCGAACTGCCCTCCACGGCGGGCGCGTTGCGCTCGGATCTGCAGGACGCGCTGTGCGACGCGGTGCACGCGCACGGGGTACGGGTACGCCTCGGACTGAGCGTGGACCGGCTCGGCCAAGCGTCCGACCATGTGGACGTCGGCTTCACGGACGGCTCGACCGGCCGCTACGACCTCGTCGTCGGCGCCGACGGCATCAACTCGGCGATGCGCGCGTTGATCGGCATCGACGCGAGGCCCCGTCCCGTCGGCATGTCGATCTTCCGGGTCGTCGCCGAGCGGCCCGCCGAGATGGACTGCGCCGAGGTGTACTACGGCGGCCCCCGCTTCAAGGCCGGCTACAGCCCCATCTCCCCCGACCAGTGCTACGCCTACCTCCTCGACGAGAACCTCGACGCCACCCTGATCGGCTCCCGCGCCCCGCTCGACCTGCTGCGCGAACGCGGCGCTGGATACGGCGGCACCTGGGGGAAGATCCTCGCGTCGCTGCCCGGCGACACGGCGGTCGACTACCGCTGGATCGAGGCGATCCTCGTCGACGAGCCCTGGCACCGCGGTCGCGCGATGGTTATCGGCGACGCCGCGCACGCCTGTCCGCCGCTGATCGCGCAGGGTGCGGCGATGTGCATGGAGGATGCCGTGCTGCTGGCCGAACTGGTCACCGGGAGCGAGCCGTTGGGGGTGGCCCTTGACCGCTTCATGGCCCGTCGGCTTCCGCGCGTGCGGATGGTCCTGGAGAACTCCCTCCAACTCGCCGACTGGGAGATCCACCCCGGTACGCCCGGCGCCGACCCGGCCCGGATCATGTCGGAGACGCTGGACAACCTGACGGCAGCGGCATGAACAGCTCACCCGTGGTCGACTTCCACGGCCACCTCGCCGTCCCCGCCGCCGACGCCCTGGTCGCGGGCACCCCCGGCCTCGCCACCGAACTCGCGGCTGAACAGCACGCCCACTCCCCCGCGTCCCTGGCCGTCAACCGCGCCCAACTCCAGCGGCTCGCACCAAAGTTGACGGACGTCACCACCCGTCTCGCGGACCTCGACGCGATGGGCGTCGACATACAAGTGGTCGGCCCAATGCCGATGCACCACTACTGGGCCGACCCGGACCTCGCGATCCGGCTCGCCCGGACCGTCAACGCGGCCGTGGCCGCGCACTGCGCCACCGCACCCGACCGGCTGTACGGCCTGGGCACGGTCCCGCTCCAACACCCGGACCTGGCCGTCGCGTTGCTGGACCAGGCGGTCCACGACCACGGCCTGTACGGGATCAGCGTCTCCACGACGGTCGACGGCCGCGAACTGGCCGACCCCGCGCATGACGTGGTGTGGCAGCGGGCCGAAGAAGTGGGCGCGGTCGTGTTCATCCACCCCTGGGGCTGTTCCCTCGGCGAGCGCCTGGCGACCAACTACCTGGGAAACTCGGTCGGTCAGCCGGTGGAGACGACGATTGCACTCTCGCATCTCATCTTCACCGGTGTCCTCGACCGCTTCCCGCGCCTGAAGGTGGTGGCGGCGCACGGCGGCGGCTATCTGCCGACATACATCGGGCGTTCGGACCACGCCTGGCAAGTACGCGAAGACGCGCGCGGCTGCGTTGAGTCGCCCAGCTCCTATCTCCGGCGGATGTGGTTCGACGCCCTCGTGTACACGCCGAGCGCGCTGCGCCAGCTCGTGGCCCAGGTGGGTGCGGACAGGGTCGTCCTCGGCACGGACCACCCCTTCGACATGGGTGTCGCCGACCCGGTGGCCCGGCTGGACGCGGCGGGGCTCGCCCCGGCCGACCGGGCCGCCGTCGCCGGGGGCAACGCACTCGACCTGCTCCTGAAAGGACGTACCCGATGACCTTGGGTCCGATTGAGGAAGAACTCGCAAAGGCCCGCTCCGCCTACCGCAATTGGGGACGGTGGGGCGAGGACGATGTGCTGGGCACGCTCAACTTCATCGACGACGCGATCCGCGCCCACGCGGCCGGACTGGTCCGGCGCGGGCGGTCCTTCTCGCTCGCCCTGGAGTTCAACGAGTCGGGTCCGCAGCGCGGGTTCCGGGGCCGGATCAACCCCGTGCACTACATGAAGGACACCGGTTCCGACGCGGCGGCCGGCACCCAGGGCTTCCCGCACGGGTTCGGCGGGGCGGACGACCATGTCGTGATGCCGTTGCAGGCCTCCACGCAGTGGGACGGGCTCGGCCACATCTACGACAACAAGCAGGCGTGGAACGGCCGTCCGTGCACCATCGTCAACGGCAACGGCGACTCCGTCACCGGCATCGAGCACATGAAGGAGGCTTTCACCGGCCGCGGCGTCCTCCTCGACGTGGGACGGGCGATCGGCGACGAGCACGGTGAACTCCCCGACGGCTTCCCCATCTTGGAGGAACACCTGCGCGCCACGATCGAGGCACAGGGCGCGACATCGAGCGTCCGCCGCGGCGACCTCGTACTCATCCGCACCGGCCAACTGGGCCGCGTACGACGCCTCGGCGAGTGGGGTGGTTACGCCGCCGGCGACGCCCCCGGCCTCTCCTTCTCCACGCTCGGCTGGCTGCACCGCACGGAGATCGCGGCGATCGCCTCCGATACATGGGGTCTTGAGGTGCGGCCGTACGAGTTCGCCGAGCCCGCGATGTCCCCGCTGCACCAGATCGCGATCCCCAACATGGGCCTGCCGCTGGGCGAGATGTGGGACCTGGAGACGCTCGCCGAGGACTGCGCGGCGGACGGCGTGTACGAGTTCCTGCTGGTCGCCGCTCCCCTGCCGGTGACCGGCGCGGTGGGCGCGCCGGTCAACCCCATCGCGGTGAAGTGAGCGTGGGCATGAACAGGTTCTCCGGCACCCTGCACCTGCCCGGTGACTCGGACTTCGAGGAGGCGTGCTTCGGGCGGGTCTTCAACGCCCGTCGCCCGACGGACCGGTGGCCCGCCGCCGTGCTGCGTGCGGCCTCGGAGGAGGACGTCGTCGAGGGAGTACGCCTGGCCCTGGAGCGCGGCTGGCAGGTCTCCGTCCGCTCCGGCGGGCACAGTTGGGCCGCCTGGTCGGTGCGCGCGGACGCGCTGCTGATCGACCTCGGCGATTTTCGTGAGCTGGCGTACGACCCGGACACCGGGATCGTGACCGCCACCCCGAGCATCAAGGGCGGCGACGAACTCAACCCGTATCTGGGCGAGTTCGGGCGCTTCTTCAACGGCGGGCACTGTCCCTCCGTCGGTATCGGCGGCTTCCTGCTCCAGGGTGGGCAGGGCTGGAACGCGCGCGGGTGGGGCTGGGCGGCGGAGAACATCGTGGCGCTCGACGTCGTCACGGCCGAGGGCGAGCTGGTGCGCGCGGACGAGTCGACGAACAGCGACCTGTTCTGGGCGGCGCGCGGCGCGGGCCCCGGCTTCTTCGGTGTCGTCACCCGCTTCCACCTGCGCACTCGCCCGCTGCCGAGGCACCTCGGGCACACCGTGCATGCCTACCCCCTCGACCTCTTCGACGAGGTCATGACCTGGCTGCACGGCATGCACCACACGCTCTCCGAGCTGGTCGAGATCGTCGCCCTCACCCAGACTCCGCCCGACTTCGACGAACCGGTCCTGCTCGTCACCGGTGTCTCGATGACCGACACCCCGGAGCAGGCCGCCGAGGCTCTCGCCCCGCTGCACGCGAATCCGTACGCCGATCGGGCCCTGTTCCGCGTGGAAGCCCAACCGACCACGTTCGCCGCGCAGTTGGCCGGTCAGCGCACGGCCAACCCCGAGGGTCACCGCTATCTCGTCGACAACGCCTGGCTTAGCGGACCCGCCGAGGAGGTCGTACCGGCGATCCGCAAGGCGTTCACCGAGCACCCCACCCGACAGACCTTCACCATCTGGTTCTCGATGGCTCCCCTGCGCGAACTGCCCGACATGGCCTTCTCGTTGCAGTCGGAGATCTACTGCGCCACGTACGTCGTCCACGACGAGCCCGAGCGCGACGGGGAGTTGCGGGCCTGGCTGGACGAGGTGACGGCGGCGATGCGGCCGGTGACCGTCGGCCAGTACCTCGGCGACTCCGACTTCACCGTCCGGCAGTTGAGGTTCATGGGCGACGAGCAGTGGCGACGGCTGCGGGAGATCCGGGCCGTCCGCGACCCCAAGGGCCTGTTCGCGGGCTATCTGAGCGCAGGGACTGTCACCAACACCAACCACTGGGAGCAATGAGGCCATGCGTTTCGCGACGTACGAGTACGAGGGCGTGGAGCGCGCCGGGGTCGTCCGGGACGGAGTGGTCCATCCGCTGCCCGAGGGGATCACGGTCCTCACCCTCCTTGAGCAGGAAGTGCTGCATGCGGCCGGCACCGAAGCGCTGCGTGAGACGAGCGAGTTGACGGTGGATCAGGTGCGGTTGCTGCCGCCGCTGAAGCCGCCCGCGATCCGGGATTTCGTCGGTTTCGAGGCGCACATCGAGGGCGTCGCGAAGTCGCTGGACGGCCTGGAGCACGTGCCCGAGGAGTGGTACCGGGCGCCGAACTTCTACTTCACCAACCCGCACGCGGCCTACGGCGCCCACGACGACGTGCCCGTCCCGGCGGGCTGTTCGGTGCTCGACTTCGAGCTGGAGGTGGGGGCCGTGATCGGGCGTGCGGGGCGGGACCTCACGCCGGAGCGGGCGCGCGAGCACATCGTCGGCTATCTGGTCTTCAACGACTGGTCGGCGCGCGATCTGCAGAAGCCCGAGAAGAACCTGGGCCTCGGCTTCTCCAAGGGCAAGGACTTCGCGAACACCCTGGGCCCGTATCTGGTCACCGCCGACGAGGTGGCGGACCGGCGGGACGCCGACGGCTTCCTCGACCTGGAGATGACGGTCACCCTCAACGGGGAGCTGATCGGCCGGGACACCCTGGCCAACATGTCCTGGACCTTCGAGGAGATGGTCGCCTACGCCGCCCGGGACACATGGGTGCGGCCCGGGGACGTCCTCGGCTCGGGCACGTGCGGCTGGGGTGCGCTTGCGGAGTTCTGGGGGCGGCTCGGGGAGCGTACGCCGCCACCGCTCACGCCGGGCGACACGGTGACGCTGAGCGTCGAGCGGCTGGGCACCGTGTCCAACCGGATCGTGCCGGGGCGCACGGACGCGTATCTCCCCCGGGCCCGCAAGCGCGGCCGCACTCCACGGCCGTAGCAACGCTGACCTGCTGATATCCGTCGGCGCGATGGCTCTTATCGGATCGCTGTGAGTTCCGTCCCGGCATCTTCCTCGGCCGGAGCCCGGTCGTTACGCTCCGGTTTCACCGAGCTTCAACGACGCGGCCGGAAGGAACTCCATGGGTCTCGGAGCGATCGACCTGAATCTTCTGGTGGCACTGGAAGCCCTCCTGGAGGAGAAGAACGTCACGCACGCGGGCGTGCGGCTGTCCACCAGCCAGTCCGCGATGAGCGGCTCGCTGGCCCGGCTGCGCAGACACTTCAACGACGAGCTGCTGGTGCGGGTCGGCCGGGAGTACGAGCTGACACCGCTGGCCGAACGGCTGCTCCCGGTGGTGCAGGCCTCGCTGCACAAGGCCGAGGAGGCGCTCTCGCTGACCCGGCACTTCGACCCGCGGCGCAGCCGGCAGCGCTTCTCGGTGGTGATGTCCGACTACGTGATGACGGTGTTCGTCGAGCCGCTGCTGCGCGTCATCGCGCAGGAGGCGCCCGGGGTCCGTATCGACTTCCACCCCATCGTCGACGGGCAGTTGGAGAACGAGACGCACCTGCGCTGTCACGACCTGATGATCGTGCCCCTCGGATACCAGTTGCCGGGGGTCAGCGAGACCGTGATGCACGACCGGTTCGTCTGCCTGGTCGACCCGGACAACCCTCGGCTGACGGACGGGCGGCTCGCGCTACGCGACCTGGCGGAGATGCCGCACGCCGCGTGCGCGATCGGCAAACTCACGCCCGCCGAACGCCAGTTGGAGACCCTCGGCATCACCCCGAGGGTGCAGGTCAGCACGCCCGGCTTCAACGTGCTGCCGTTCCTGGTCGGCGGCACGGACCTGGTCGCCCTGGTGCCCGAGCGGCTCGCCCGGCGCTACGAGAACTTCGCGCGCTGTGCCGTCGTACCGACGCCGTTCCCGGACGTACCGCTGGTGGAGGCCATGTACTGGCACCACAACCGGCACTCCGACCCGGCCCACCGCTGGCTGCGCGAGACCGTGCGCAAGGTCGGCGCCTCCCTGGGGCAGGACGAGATCGTGGCCGCTGACGCCGAGTGTGACCAGATCACGACCGTCGATGCCGCCTGTGACGGGATCACGGCCGCCGATACCGACTGCGACGAGATCACGGCCGCGGATGCCAGCCATGCCGAACGCGCGTTTCCGGAGCTGTCCGCGGCTTCCTAGCGTGGGCGGGAGACATCCCGCACCCACCCCTGGAGGAGCCGTGAGCCGTACGCGCCTGGCGGGCCGTACCGTCGTCGTCACCGGAGCCGCGCAGGGCCAGGGCGCCGCCGAGGTGACCGCCGCCGCCCGCGAGGGCGCGTCGGTGGTCGCGACCGACGTCCTGGACGAACCCGGCGAGAAGCTCGCCGCCGCCCTGCGCGCCGACGGCCTCGACGTGCGCTACCGGCACCTGGACGTGTCGGCGCCGGACGACTGGACGACGCTGGCGGCCGACCTCGCGGTCGTGCACGGCCTCGTCAACAACGCGGGCATCCCCATGCGGGCCCGCCTCGGCGAGGTCCAACTCGCCGACTGGAACCGGGCGTTCGCGGTCAACACGACGGGCGCCCTGCTCGGCATCCAGGCCCTGACCTCCCTGATGCCGGCCGGCTCCTCCATCGTCAACGTCGGCTCGGTCGCGGGGCTCACGGCACATCACGCGGTCGCGTACACGGCCAGCAAGTGGGCACTGCGCGGCCTGTCCAAGGTGGCGGCCCTGGAGCTGGCGCCACGCGGCATCCGTACGAACGTGATCCACCCGGGGTACATCGAGACCCCGCTCATGGCGACCGCCAACCCGGTCTTCGTCCGCGCCCATCTGGCGATGACACCCCAGGGACGCGCGGGCACGGTCGACGAGGTGGCCCCGCTGGTCGTCTATCTGCTGTCGGAGGAGGCGGCGTACGTCAACGGCGCGGAAATCACCGTCGACGGCGGATACGCGGCGCACGGCGGGGTGAAGGCGATCACGAACGCACTGGACGGTTCCTGACCGGCGGCTGGATTCTCTACGACCTCTACGACCCGAGCCCCGCGAAGGGCTCCTACGACCCGCCCCCGCGAGCCGCTCCTACGCCCCGCACTCCGCGAGCCGCTTCTCCAGGAACCTCCGCTCGGCCTCGTTCTCCACCAGCTCCAGCGCCCGCCGGTACGCCTCGGCCGCCTCCTCCATGCGCCCGTCGCGGCGCAGCAGATCCGCGCGGGTGGCCGGAAGCAGGTGGTAGTCGGCCAGCTCGCCCTCCCGCTCCAGTTCCGCGACCAGGGCGAGGCCCGCCTCCGGGCCCTCGGCCATGCCGACGGCCACCGCGCGGTTGAGGCGGACCACGGCCGAGGGCACGAAGCGGGTCAACTCGCCGTAGAGCGCGGCGATATCGGCCCAGTCGGTCGCAGCGGCCGTACCGGCGGTGGTGTGGCACGCGGCGATGGCGGCCTGGATCTGGTACGGCCCGGGGCTGCCCCGGCGCAGTGCCGTTTCCACCAGGGCGGCGCCCTCGTCGATCTCGGCCCGGTCCCAGGAACCGCGGTCCTGGTCCTCCAGGGTCACCAGCTCACCCGCGTCATCCACGCGCGCGTGCCGACGGGCGTCGTGCAGCAGCAGAAGCGCGAGCAGCCCGAGCACCTCCGGCTCGTCCGGCATGAGCCCGGCCAGGACCCGGGCGAGCCGGATGGCCTCGGCGCACAGGTTCCGCCGGACCAGCTCCGCGCCGGACGAGGCCGCGTAGCCCTCGTTGAAGAGGAGGTAGAGCACACCGAGGACGCCCGCCGTGCGCTCGGGCAGCAGGTGCGCGGGCGGTACGCGGTAGGGGATGCCGGCGTTGCGGATCTTCCGTTTGGCCCGCACCAGGCGCTGGGCCATGGTCGCCTCGGGCACGAGGAAGGCGCGGGCGATCTCGGGGGTGGTCAGCCCGGCGAGCGTACGCAGGGTCAACGCGACCCTCGCCTCGATGGGGAGTGCGGGGTGGCAGCAGGTGAAGATCAGCCGCAGCCGGTCGTCATGGACGCCGCTGGCGTCGTCATCCTCGTACGGCGATCCGGCCCTGTCCCTGTCGTCGTACGGTTCGTCGCCGGCCAGCACCGCAACCTCCCGCAGTTTGGCCGCCCCGACCGCCTCCCGGCGCAGGACGTCGAGAGCTCGGTTGCGGGCGGTCGTGGTCAGCCAGGCGCCGGGGCGGCGCGGCACTCCGTCGCGCCGCCACCGGTCGAGGGCCTGGGCGAAGGCGTCCTGCGCGCACTCCTCGGCGAGGTCCCAGTCGCCGGTCACCCGGATCAGGGTGGCGACGACCTGGCCCCACTCCTCGCGGAAGGCAACGGCGACGGCCTCCTCGATGTCCGGCGCCTTCATGTCGGACGCCTCGGTGTCAGACACCTCCGCATCGGACGCCCCCGCCTCGGACACCTCCTCGTCAGACACCGTCGGTCACCCCCGCACCGGCCGCACCTCGACCGGCCCGCCCCCGCCGGCCGCGGAGTGCTGCGCGGCGAGCGCGATGGCCTCGTCGAGGTCCGCCGCCTCGACCAGGTCGACGCCCGCGACGTAATGCTCGGTGCGGGCGAACGGCCCGTCGTCCAGCAGGACTTCGTCACCCCGGGCGCGCACGGTCGTGGCGTCGGAGGGCGGGCGCAGGAGGGCCGTGACCGGCGTACGGACGGGCTCCTCGTCGTCCGCCGGTGCGCAGACGAACAGGACGTATTTCACGGCCGTCATCCCGTCTGGCGCGACACGTGCTCGTGGGTGATCAGCCAGCGCAGACCGGCGTCGCGGTAGCCGGTGGTGACGCGGAGGACGTCGTCCAGGGGCGTGCCGTCCGTGCGGGTGGCCCGGATCCGTACGAGGGAGTGGGCGAAGGCGACGCTCTCATCCCCCTGGACCCGCAGGTCCAGCACCTCGCGGATCACCGGGCCGGTCACGCTCCCGAAGAAGTCCTCCACGACCTTCCGGAAGCTGTCCAGACCGTGCAGTTCCCGGCCGTCGGCGAGATGGAAGGCGGTGACGTCGGGCGCGTAGTAGGCCAGCGTCCGCTCGACGTCCCGCTCGCGGGCCGCCTCGGTCAGTTCGGCGTCGAGGCGGCGGATCTGGGTCTCGCCGTCCTCCTCGCCCTCCATCGGCCAGAACGGACGTACCTCCATGGCCCCGATGGTCGCCACGGGGTGCCGGGCGGCTGCCTGCACCGCCTCCTCCAGGCTGTCGCACTCCAGCACGTCGAATCCGGCGACGTACTCCTTCGTCTCCGCGAACGGCCCGTCGGTGCGCAGCACTTCGCCGCCGCGGACGCGCACGGTGACGGCCTCGGAGGGCTTCGCGAGGCGGTGGCCGTGCAGCCGTACGCGGCTGTCGCCCAGCTCCTCCACCCAGGGTTCGACGGGTGCCATTCCCGAGCCGTCGGCGGTGTCGTCGCCACAGACGAGCAGCATGTACTTCATGGGGTCCTCCAGGTCGTCTCTTGCTTCCTACACCCCGCCGACGAACGGCACCGACCCGAATCGACACCACGCCGGAAGAATCTCGGCGAGAAAATTCCACGGCCGCGTTCCTGGTACCGGCGTTCCCAGGAAGCAGGAGGTACTGCCTACCCGGCCGCGACCGTAGGAGAGTGGTGATCGCATCGGACGACCACACGAAGGGCGCCACCATGGCCACCTCAGCTCCCGGCGGAACGATCACCCTCGCCCCGGACCTCACCCTCAGCCGTATGGGCTACGGCGCCATGCAGTTGGCGGGGCCGGGCGTGTTCGGCCCGCCCAAGGACCGCGACCAGGCGCTGGCGGTGCTGCGGGAGGTGGTCGAGCTGGGCATCACGCACATCGACACCAGCGACTTCTACGGCCCCTACGTCGTCAACGAGCTGATCAAGGAAGCCCTGCACCCGTACCCGGCGCACCTGAGGATCGTCACCAAGGTGGGCGCCCGCCGCGACGGCACGGGGGCGTGGCTGCCGGCCCAGGAACCGCACCAGCTCAAGGCACAGGTGCACGACAACCTGCGGCGGCTGGGCGTCGACGCCCTCGACGCCGTCAATCTGCGGCTCGGCGCGGTGGAGAGCTCAGGGGACGACTCGATCGCCGAGAGGTTCACCGCCCTCGCGGAGCTCCAACAGGAGGGGCTGATCCGGCACTTGGGCCTCAGCGGTGTCTCCGCCGCCCAGCTCACCGAGGCCCGGTCCATCGCCCCGGTCGTGACGGTCCAGAACCTCTACAACCTGGCCAACCGCAAGGACGACGATCTCGTCGACCGCTGCGCGGCCGAGAACATCGCCTACGCTCCCTTCTTCCCGCTCGGCGGCTTCTCCCAGCTCCAGCACGACGCCCTCACCGCGGTCGCCGCCCGCCTCGACGCCTCGCCCCAACAGGTCGCGCTGGCCTGGCTGTTGCAGCGCTCCCCCTCGATCGTCCTCATTCCGGGTACGTCCTCGGTCGACCACCTGCGCGAGAACGTGGCGGCGGCCGAGCTGACGCTTCCGGCGGACGCGATCGCGGAACTGGACGCGATCGGGCGGTGAGCTCAGGGGCTTGCCCAGGGTGCGCTCGGGGCCTTGCCCTTGGGAGCTCGGTCCGGAGCACGCCCCGTCGCCATCACGCCCCGCCCCCGACCTCCCGCACCAACTCGATCGCCCGCCCCAACGTCGCGAGCCGCGCCTCCAGGGTCTCCCCGGCCGGATACAGCCGTACGGTGTCCACCCCTGCGTCCCGCCACACCTCCAACCGGCGTCGCACCATCGCCTGGGTGCCGATCAGCGTCGTACCCAGGACCATCTCGTCGGTGACGAGAGCCGCCGCGCCGTCCCGGTCGCCGACCTGCCAGCGCTCGCGTACCTCGGCGGCCACCGCGGCCCAACCCTGGCGGCTGTAGGCCCGGTTGTAGAAGTTGGTCGAGGCCGAGCCCATGCCGCCGAGGCTGAAGGCGAGTTCCTTCTTGCGCCCTGCGACCATCGCGCCGAGGGCGTCCTCGTCGGGAGCGAACGCGACCTCGGCGCCCTGGCAGACGTCGAGGTCCGCCCGCTCGCGCCCGCTCCGCGCGAGCCCCTCGTCGAGCGGCGCGAAGTAGGCGTCGGCGGCGCCCTCGGGCACGAAGCTGGTGCCGAGCCAACCGTCGGCGACCTCACCGGTGAGGCGGAGCATGGCCGGTGACAGGGCGGCGAGATAGACGGGGACGGCGTGCTCGGCCCGCGTCGACAGGCGCATCGGGACGGCGTCGCCGTCGGGCAGCGGGATACGGAACTCCGTGCCGGCGTAGGAGAGTTTGCCGCCGTCGAGGACGCGGCGCACGATCTCCACGGTCTCCCGCATCCGGGCCAGCGGCCGGGCGAACGGGACGCCGTGCAGGCCCTCGATGACCTGTGGGCCGGAGGCCCCGAGGCCCAACAGGAAGCGTCCGCCGGACAGGTTGGAGAGCGTGATCGCGGTCTGCGCGACGGCCACCGGCGTGCGGGTGCCGACCTGGATGACGCCGGAGCCCAGCAGCATCCGCTCGGTGCGGGCGGCGTAGTAGCCGAGAGCGGAGGGCGCGTCGGAGCCCCAGGCCTCGGCCACCCAGCAGACGTCGAGTCCGAGTTTCTCGGCCTCCACGACGAACTCGGTCTGCTCGGCCCAGTGTCGGCCGCCGGATGCCTCGACGGTGGTCGCGGTGCGCATCAGCCGGTCTCCGCCAGCCGCTTGATCCGCTCCAGGGTGGCCGTCATGTTCCGCTCGAACTCCCGCAGCCGTACAAACACGATCTTCTCCTCCTTCTCCGGCATCCGGCCGATGGCCAGGGAGAGTCCGGAGCGGCCGGGCCCCAACTGCACCCACTCCGACAGTTCGGTGCCGCCGTCGCCCGCGTGGAGACGGAAGCGCCAGACGGCGGACGGGTCGGCGGGGTCCTCGACGGCCCACGCGAAGACGTGGCCGGGTTCGTACTCGATGACGTACGAGGTGGTGGTCCAGTCCCCGAGCGCCTCATGGCTGCTGCGGCCGAGGAACCGGGCGCCGACCGCGGGTGCGGTGGCGTCGTCGAGCCATTCAACCGACTGGAGTTCGTCACTCAGGCCCGGCATCAGTGCGACGTCCGACACGAGCGCCCACACCCGCTCGGGCGGGGCGTCGATCCAGGTTCGCACCTCGACGGTGGGTTTGTCGGTGTAGCGCGCGCCCGTCCATTTCATTCCGGTCGGCCTCCTCGCCAGGATGTTTACCGCATCCCGTCAAGATATCCATTCGTCAACTTCACTTCTTTCCTTAAGTGTTGACGCACTTGAATGGACCTGCCAAGGTCTGGACCAGTTGCATCAGTGGTGCCCTTTGGACTCTCCCCCACCCCCCATTCACCGCCAAGGAGCGACATCCGTGATGCCCACCTCCGGCTTCGGCCTGCTCCGCCCCAGACGGATCGCCTTCGACCGTCTCGCCCTCGTCACCGCTCTCGTCGCCCTGCTGGCCGCCGCGATGACAACGTTGTTCGCCGTCACGCCGGCCCATGCCGCGGACGGTCGGATCACCGGCCTGGCCGGCAAATGCGTCGACGTGGCGGGCGCCAACACCGCCAACGGAACCGCCGTCCAGCTCTACGACTGCAACGGCACCGCCGCCCAGACCTGGTCCAACCCCGGCGACGGCACCCTGCGCGCCCTCGGCAAGTGTCTCGACGTCACCAGCGGCGGCACCGCCGACGGCACCACGGTCCAGCTGTACGACTGCAACGGCTCCGCCGCCCAGAAGTGGGCCGTCAGCTCCGCGAACGACATCGTCAACCCCCAGGCCAACAAATGCCTGGACGTCACCGGCAACAACAGCGCCAACGCCACCCGCCTGCAGATCTGGACCTGCTCCGGCGCCGCCAACCAGAAGTGGACCGCCCCCGCCAGCGGAGGCGGCACCACTCCTTCCGGCTTCGTGGTCAGTGAAGCGCAGTTCAACCAGATCTTCCCCAGCCGGAACTCGTTCTACAGCTACAGCGGCCTCACCGCCGCCCTGTCGGCCTACCCCGGCTTCGCCAACACCGGCTCCGACACCACCAAGAAGCAGGAGGCCGCCGCCTTCCTGGCCAACGTCAGCCACGAAACCGGCGGACTGGTGTACGTGGTGGAGCAGAACACCGCCAACTACCCCACCTACTGCGACTGGAGCCAGTCCTACGGCTGCCCCGCCGGACAGGCCGCCTACTACGGACGCGGCCCCATCCAGCTGTCCTGGAACTTCAACTACAAGGCCGCCGGCGACGCGTTGGGCATCGACCTGCTCAACAACCCCTGGCTGGTGCAGAACGACTCCGCCGTGGCCTGGAAGACCGGCCTTTGGTACTGGAACACCCAGACCGGCCCCGGCACCATGACCCCCCACAACGCCAT
>NZ_JBSFLV010000088.1:0-38679 GCF_053599215.1 Streptomyces sp. NPDC001002
CGCGAAGGCGATCTGGCGGCCGTCGGGCGACAGGGCGGGGAGATGAAGGGCGCGGACCGGTCGAGTGCGGGCCTCCCCCAGGTCGTACGCCTTCGCCCTGAACTTCGACCGGGTCGCGGTGCAGCAGATGGCCGCGCTGACGGCGCTGCCGGACATGTGACGCGTCGTCATGTGAGTGGTGTGCCGGGTCTGTTCGGGCCCGGCACACCCTCCTCCGCATGACCGGCCCCCTCCTGTCATGACCTTCTCGGCCGACCTTCTCGGCCGACCTTCTCTCCATGACTTTCTCTCCATGACTTTCTCCTCCGACCAGGGAGTTGTCCGATGTTCTTCCGTGGCCGCTCACTGAGCCGCCGCATGCCCAGACAGACGGTCGTCGCGACAGTGCTCGGGCTCTCGCTCGCGCTGTCCGCGTCCTCGGTCCAGGCATTGGCGCTCGACGACAACGCCCGGGGCAGCAGCCGCCCCGGTGTGCAGGACGACACGGATCCCGTCAAGGGAACCGCGGCGAAGGCCAAGTCCCGCCCCTCCGACCCGGCGCGCAAGGCCGCGGTCCAGGGCCTCGACAAGGCGGTGTGGCCCAAGCGGGGCGGCGCCGAACTCACGCTCGGTGCCACCGCCGAGCCGGGCGGTCTGCCGGTCAAGGTCGCCAAGGCCCAGGCCGAGGTGAAGAGCGGCGCGAAGGGCGGGGCGAAGGGCAGGGCCGGGCGGTCCGCCGACAAGGTCCGCGTGGATGTCCTCGACCCCAAGCAGGTCAAGGGGCTCGGCGCCGGTGTGCTCCTGGGTGTGGAGCGTGCCGACGGCGAGGACGCGGCGGCCAAGGTCCGGCTCACCGTCGACTACTCGGCGTTCGCCGAGGGCTTCGGCGGCTCCTACGCCTCCCGGCTCCGGCTGGTCCAACTCCCGTCCTGCGCCGCCGTGTCCGTGCCCGGCAGCAAGGACTGCCCCGAGCAGCCCAAGGTGCTGCGCACGGTGAACGACGTGCGGGCCGGCACCGTCTCCGCCGACGTGACCGCCGCACCGGCTCCCGCCGACGGCGTCTCCACCCAGGCCGCCGACGCGACCTCGCTGGTCGCGGTGGCGGCGGGACCGTCCGGCGCGCAGGGCACCTACAAGGCCACCGCCCTTTCCCCGTCGGCCAGTTGGAGCGTCGCCACCTCCTCCGGCGCGTTCAACTGGAACTACCCGCTGAACACGGTCCCGACCCCGGGCGGCCTGGTGCCCACCGTGGGCCTCGGCTACTCCTCCCAGTCGGCGGACGGCCGCACCGCGGCCACCAACAACCAGGGCTCCTGGGTCGGTGAGGGCTTCTCCTACGACCCGGGATACGTCGAGCGCCGCTACAAGCCGTGCGCCGACGACGGTCACGAGAACTCGGCCGAGCAGTGCTGGGCGTTCGACAACGCCACGGTCATGCTCAACGGCACCGCCGGTGAACTGGTCAAGGACGACAAGACCGGCGAGTGGCACATGTCCTCCGACGACGGCACCAAGGTCGAGAAGCTGACCGGCGCGGTGAACGATGACGAGGGCACGGACGACAAGGGCGAGCACTGGAAGATCACGACCGCGGAGGGCACCGAGTACTGGTTCGGGCTCAACCGGCTGCCGGGCTGGGCCACCGGGAACGAGGAGACCGACTCCGTCTGGACGGCGCCCGTCTTCGGCGACGACTCCGGTGAGCCCTGCTACAACGCCACCTTCACCAGCGCGCACTGCCAGCAGGCCTGGCGCTGGAGCCTGGACTACGTCAAGGACACCCACGGCAACGTGATGTCCTACTTCTACGACCGCGAGACCAACTACTACGCGCTCAACGCGAAGACGGACGTCAACGGCACCGCGTACCACCGCGGCGGTTACCTCAAGCGCATCGACTACGGCCAGCAGGACGGCAAGGTCTACGCGGCCAAGGCGCCGGCCCGGGTCGTGTTCAACACCGCCGAACGCTGCCTGGTCACCACCGAGTTCGACTGCGCGGAGTCCAAGCGCACCGCGGCGAACGCCGCCCGCTGGCCGGACGTCCCGGTCGACCAGGAGTGCAAGGCGAACGCCAAGTGCACCTCGCCCGTGACGACGTTCTGGACCACCAGGCGACTGGCCTCGGTGGTCACGCAGATACGCAAGGACGCCACGAACTACTCGGACGTGGACGCCTGGATCCTCACGCATCTGTTCACCGACAACGGCGACGACTCCAAGACGCTGTGGCTGTCGAAGATCGAGCACGAGGGCCGCGTCGGTACGGTCGCGAAGCTGCCCTCCGTGGACCTGTTCGGCGAGCAGCTCGCCAACCGGGTCGACGCGATCGGCGACAACATCGCGCCGTTCCACCGCTACCGCCTGTCGACGGTGCTCAGCGAGACCGGCGCCCAACTCGACGTGAACTACGCGCCGGTGGACTGCGCCAAGTCCGCGCTGCCCGCGCCGGACGCCTCGGTCAAACGCTGCTACCCGGTGAAGTGGGCACCGCCGGGCTACCTCGAACCGATCACGGACTGGTTCCACAAGTACGTCGTGTCGGCGGTCATCGAGACCGACCGCACCGGCGGCAGCGACGGCATGGTCACCCGCTACGACTACCAGGGCGACGCGGCCTGGCGTAAGGCCAAGCCGGACGGCATCACCGACGACAAGTACCTCACCTGGGGCGGCTGGCAGGGCTACGGCAAGGTCAAGGTCACCAGCGGCACCGCCGACGCGCAGAAGACCCGCGTCGACTACACCTTCATGCAGGGCATGAACGGCGACAAGGACGCCTCGGGCAGCACGCGTTCGGTCACCGTCAAGGACTCCACGGGAGCCTCGTACGCCGACGACGAGGAGTTCACCGGACACGAGCTGGAGGTCGCCACCTACGACGGCGCCAAGCTGGTCTCCAAGGTCATCAGCACCCCGTGGAAGTTCTACTCCGCGACGCAGGCCAGGAGTTGGGGCACCACGCGTGCGGTGATCGTGCGCACCGAGACGGGCCGCGGCTTCAGCCTGAAGGCGGACGGCACCTGGCGCGAGACCAAGTCGACGACGACGTACGACACTTCGAACGGCACCGGCCGCGTGCTCGTGGTCGACGACCAGGGCGATGTCTCCACCGCCAAGGACGACACCTGCACCCGCACCACCTACGCGGACAACGCCACGAAGAACATCCTCTCGCTGCCCGCGCGCAGCGAGTCGGTCTCCGTGAAGTGCGCGACGACGCCCGACCGCAAGACCCAGGTCCTTGCGGACGAGCGCACCTCGTACGACAAGGGCGCGTTCGGTGCGGCGCCCGTCAAGGGCGACGCGACGAAGACCGAGCGGCTGACCGCGCACAACGGCACCACCGCGACGTACCAGGCCACCGGTGTCACCGAGTACGACGGCTTCGGCCGGCCCACGTCCCAGCAGGACGCCAAGCAGATCGGCACGACGGCCGCGACGCGGACCGTCTACACCGAGACCAACGGCCTGCTGACCAGGACGAAGGTCACCAACGTCCTCGAGCACGCGACCACCACCGACTACGCGCCCGCCTGGGGCATGTCCCTGGGCCAGACCGACCCGAACGGCAGGCGCACCCAGCTCGCCTACGACGCACTGGGCCGGCTGACCTCGGTCTGGCTCCCGGACCGTGCCTCGACGCAGACGCCGAGCATCAAGTACTCCTACGACGTCCGCAAGGACAAGGTCACCTCGATCAAGACCGAGAAGATCGAGAACGACGGCTCCTACGGCGCCGAGTACCAGCTCTACGACAGCATGCTCAGGGCCCGCCAGATCCAGACCGAGGGCGCGGCCGGCACCCGGATGGTCGCCGACACCTGGTACGACGGGACCGGCAACGTCCGCAAGACCAACGCCACTTACAACATGGCGGGCGCGGCCGAGGGCGAGCTGTATCTCGCCCGCAACGGTGAGGTCGGCGAGCAGACCCTGCTGGAGTACGACGGCCTGGGCCGCTCCACCGCGCAGATCCTGGCGGTCGGCGGCGCCGAGCAGTGGCGCACCACGACCACGTACAACGGTGAACTCACCAATGTGGACCCGCCCGTCGGCGGTGTCCCCACCACGACGATCACGGACGGCCAGGGCAACGTCTCCGAGATCCGCCACTACCGGGGCGCCTCGCCGTCCGCGGGCGTGCCGTACGACTCGACGAAGTACACGTACGACCCGGCGGGTCACCTGGAGTCCGTCACCGACGCCGAGGACAACGTCTGGCGTTACGAGTACGACCAACTGGGTCGCAAAACAAAGTCTGTTGACCCGGACGCGGGCACCTCGCGCGTCGAGTACGACGAACTGGACCGCCCGATCGTCTCGTACGACGGCCGGAACAAGAAGTCCTCCACGGTCTACGACGCGCTCGGCCGGGTCCTGACCACCTGGCAGGGCGACGCGGGCACCGGCACCAAGCTCTCCGAGACCAAGTACGACAAGGCGGGCTGGCTGGGGATGGCCTACGGCTTCCTCAACTACACCTCCCCGACCGAGTACTTCGCCACGGCGATCCAGTCGGTGGACGAGTTCTACCGTCCGCTGAAGACCGCGTACCAGGTCCCCGCCTCGCAGAACTCCCTTGCCGGGACCTATGAGTTCACCACCACGTACAACCGGGACGGCACGGTCCAGAGCGCCGGTCTGCCCGCCATCGGCGACCTGCCGGCGGAGGCGCTCACCTACACGTACGACTCGCTTCAGCGTCCGATGACGATGCGGGGCTCCACCTCGTACGTCACCAACACCGAGTACACCACCAAGAGCCAGCTGCTGAGCCTGGAGCTGTACACGGGCAGCGGCAAGAAGGTCCAGCAGAGCTACGGCTACGAGAAGGGCACGGACCGCCTGACCCGCTCGCTGTTCGAGGTCATCGGCACGCCCACCCCGGTCAGGGACGCGCGCTACTCCTACGACCAGGCCGGCAACGTCCTGTCCATCGCGGACAGCGCGAACGCCACCGCGCCGGACCTCCAGTGCTTCGCCTACGACAGCCGCCAGCGCCTCAAGGATGCCTGGACGCCCGCGGCCACCGCGACGACCGCGGACGGCATGGGCACCCGCGGCTCCGGCACGCCGGTGGACGGCACCGGCCCGAGCGCCTGTGACTCCGCCGCCGGCACGAGCACGCTCGGCGGCCCGGCCCCGTACTGGAAGTCGTACGAGACCGACGCCATCGGCAACCGGCTGTCGGAGACCGTCCACGACACCGGTCTGGACGCGGCGAAGAACACCACCCGCAGCTACGAGTACGGCACCGCGGGCACCCTCGGCGACGGACCGCACCAGGTCACGAAGGTCACCGAGAACTCCCCGACGGGCACCCGGCAGTCGACGTACGAGTACGACGACTCCGGCAACACCACCAAGCGCACGATCGGCGGCGACGCCCAGTCCCTGCTCTGGACCGACCAGGGCAAGCTGAGCGAGGCCACCGAGGCGAACGGCACGAAGACCAGCTACCTGTACGACTCCGGTGGCAACCGCTTGGTCCGCAAGGACCCGTCGGGCACGACGCTCTACCTGCCGGGCACCGAGCTGAAGCTGTCGGCGGACGGCACGAAGAAGGAAGCCACCCGCTACTACGACTACGCGGGCCAGACGGTCGCGGTCCGCACCGCCTCCAAGGTCTCCTTCATCGCCGCCGACCACCACGGCACGGGCGAGCTGGCGATCGACGCGACGACCGGCGCGATCAGCCAGCGGCGCTACGACCCCTTCGGCGTCGAGCGCGGCACGAAGACCGGGGTCTGGCCGGGGGAGAAGGGCTATGTCGGCGGCACGATCGACGCCTCGACGGGCCTGACCCATCTGGGGGCGCGTGAGTACGACGCGTCGATCGGCAAGTTCATCTCGGTCGACCCGGTCATCGACTACACGCAGCCGCAGCAGATCAACGGCTACGCGTACGCCAACAACTCGCCGGTCACGCACGCCGACCCCAGCGGCATGATCGTCCCGGAGTGCCGGGAGGGCCTGATCGAGTGCCGCGGCGGCATCCCCGTCACGAGCACGCCCAAGGAGGTCACGGACGCCCAGTCGGAGGTCAGCAAGGCGTCCTCGGAGCTGGCGAGCGCGCAGTCGCAGCAGTCCTCCGCCAAGCAGCGCATCAAGTCGGCGGGCAAGGCGCTGATAAAGATCGCCCGGGACATCCTGGGCGTGGACGCGGCCCTGGACTGCATCTCCAGCGGTGACGTCGGCGCGTGCGGCGAGACGCTCCTCAACATCGCGGGCAGCTTCGCGGGCGGCCTGGCGGGCAAGATCCTCGCCAAGTACGGGGCGCCGTGGAAATGGGCCAAGGGCATCAAACTCGCCAAACGCGTCACCGGCCTGGTCGGCGACCTGATCGGCGGCGCGAAGGGCCTGTGGAAGGCGAACAAGGCGGTCGGCAAGGCGAGTGCGGGCCTGGCCAAGGCGACGGACAAACTGGCGGACGCGAGAAAGAAGGCGGCGGCCGCACTCAAGAAGTCGAAGAAGTCGGACCCGGAGTGCCACAGCTTCCTGCCGGGCACGAAGGTCCTCCTCTCCGGCGGCGGCACCAAACCGATCGAGAAGGTCAAGCTCGGCGACAAGGTCGTCACGACCGACGCGAAGACGGGCAGGACGACGGTCCGCGAGGTAGCGGGCACGATCGTCACGGAGGACGACAAGTCCTTCTCCGACCTGACGGTGAAGACGGCATCGGGCAAGCCGCAGTCCCTGATCGCCACGACGACCCACCCGTTCTGGGTGGTGTCGGAGGGGGCGTGGATCAAGGCCGGCGCCCTGAAGCCCGGCATGAAGCTGCGCACGGCTTCGGGCGACACGGTCGAGCTGACGGCCAACCGCCAGTACGAGAAGCGACAGCGGACGCATGACCTGACGGTCACCGGGATTCATGCGTACTACGTCTTCGCCGATGCCACCCCGTTGCTGGTGCACAACTGCGACATTGCTTTGGGATGGCAGAACAAGGGCAAGCTCGACGAATGGGCCAAGGAGAACAAGTTCACCACCTACTCCAACGTATCTCCGAGGGACTACGCCCAGATCGTCGAAAAGGCCGCCGCCGACTCGAGTGTGACGCTGCACATCAACATGACAGGGCTGAACGAATTGGGCGGCTTCGTGGCGGCTGCCCAGCGTGGCCTCAGGGCCGGCGAGCTCGGGCATGCCACCGACAATGAGCTGTCCATGGTCGCCAGAGCCCTTGTCAACGGACAACGTGAGTGGAGTTCCGTCAAGTTCTACTCACCGAAGGGGCCGAACGGTTCCATGGCTCTGGACGATGCGACATCCATGCCGGATCTATCAGGGTTGGAAGGAGATCTTTCTCCGCTGAAGGGTTCGAGCATCGGTTACTGCCACTGCTGAGGAATGGGATATGGACACCTCTCCGAAGGACTTGTACCCGGACGTAGTCGCTCTGGGCGGCCTCGGAGCAGCCATGAAAGAGGCTGCGGGGCTGAGCGGACGCGGCATCGGGACGGTGTATGACGTGTCCGGTGTCGTGCGGATCGAGACGGCACGGGGTGTGGTGTCGGTCGAGCCTGCGGCCGGGGAGCGTCGGTTCCTGGTGAGTGTCCATATCCCGGGGTTCACCTGGGCGATCGGCTCCACGGGCGATCTTGGATTGCTCGTGGAGGCGGTCGCCGCCTGGCGGGACGGTATGCCGTTCGACGAGTTCGCGGCGCGGTTCGAGTTCATGGAGCTCGACGAATTCACCGGGGCGATCGAAGGCGGAGAGCCGGCCGCAGCGCAGTGGGCCGACCTCCTGTCGGCCGAGTTCCACCAGGCACAGTGGAACCTCCTCCGCCGCATCCATGCGGATGAAGAGCTCCGGCGTTTCTTCCCCACCATCTCGCACGGTGCCGTCCGCCTCCGGGTGGATCCGCTCGACGGAGCGAGCCGGCAGATCCTGGTCCATGAGGTGGCGACGGAGCGGTACGAGGTCGTACGTCCCGGTGCACCCGATGCCACCTGGGTCGAGGTGCCGGCCGCCGATCTGATCGCCTACCTGCGCGCCGCCCTCATCCCCTGACCCCTGGATCCCCCGGTCCGGTCCCTCGATCCACTCGCGCAATGGCCGGTTCTCGTGCCTCCCGAGGTTCCCGCTGCCCTTTTCTCGTGACCTCGACCACGAATTGACCCCCAGCAGGCAACCATGTGAACGAGCGGTGAATCTAGCTTCTCGTAGCGAGGCTATGATGTGACCGAGATTGATGCTTAATTCAGACAAACGGGGATTTATCACGTGAAGGCTCTCGTGCTCTCCGGAGGAGCGGGTACCCGCCTCCGCCCGATCACCCACACCTCGGCCAAGCAGCTGGTGCCGGTGGCGAACAAGCCCGTGCTGTTCTACGGCCTGGAGGCGATCGCCGAGGCCGGGATCACCGAGGTCGGGATCGTCGTCGGGGACACCGCCGAGGAGATCCGGGAGGCCGTCGGCGACGGCTCGCAGTTCGGGATCGAGGTCACCTACATCCCGCAGGACGCACCCCTCGGGCTCGCCCACGCCGTCCTGATCGCCCAGGACTTCCTCGGCGACGACGACTTCGTGATGTACCTCGGCGACAACTTCATCGTCGGCGGCATCAAGGGCCTGGTGGAGGAGTTCCGCAGCGAGCGCCCCGACGCGCAGATCCTGCTGACCAAGGTCCCCAACCCCACCTCCTTCGGTGTCGCCGAACTCGACGCCGACGGACGCGTGGTGGGCCTTGAGGAGAAGCCGAAGCACCCGAAGAGCGATCTCGCGCTCGTCGGCGTCTACCTCTTCACCCCCGCCGTGCACGAAGCCGTCCGCTCCATCGAGCCCTCCTGGCGCGGCGAGCTGGAGATCACGCACGCCATCCAGTGGCTGATCGACGACAAGCGCGACGTCCGCTCCACCACGATCTCCGGCTACTGGAAGGACACCGGCAACGTCACCGACATGCTGGAGGTCAACCGGTCCGTCCTGGAGACCGTGCAGCCCCTGATCGCGGGCACGGTCGACGAGGAGAGCGAGATCATCGGCCGGGTACGGATCGAGGCGGGCGCCCGCGTCAGCGGCAGCCGCATCGTCGGCCCCGCGATCGTCGGCGCCGGTTCGGTCGTCAAGCACGCCTACATCGGTCCCTTCACATCCGTCTCCGAGGACTGCAGGATCGAGGACAGCGAGATCGAGTACTCCATAGTCCTGCGCGGATCCTCGGTGACCGGCGTGCGCCGCGTGGAGGCCTCGCTCATCGGGCGCGACGTCGAGGTCACGCCCGCGCCCCGCAACCCGTCGGCCCACCGGCTCGTGCTCGGTGATCACAGCAAGGTGCAGATCTCTTCATGACCACCGCCCCTACCCGAATCCTGGTGACCGGCGGCGCCGGGTTCATCGGCTCGCACTACGTCCGTACGCTGCTCGGCCCCGAAGGCCCCGGTGACGTCGCGATCACCGTGCTCGACAAGCTGACGTACGCCGGCAACCCGGCCAACCTCGACGAGGTGCGCGCGCACCCGGGGTTCGCCTTCGTGCAGGGCGACATCTGCGACCCCGAGCTGGTCGGCAAGCTGATGGCCGAGCACGACCAGGTGGTGCACTTCGCCGCCGAGTCCCACGTGGACCGCTCCATCGACGGCGGCGCCGAGTTCGTTCGTACGAACGTCGTCGGCACGCACACGCTCATCGACGCCGCCCACCGCGCCGGCATCAAGACCTTCGTGCACATCTCGACCGACGAGGTCTACGGTTCGATCGACGAGGGTTCCTGGCCCGAGACGCACCCGCTGGAGCCCAACTCGCCCTATTCCTCGGCGAAGGCGTCCAGCGACCTGATCGCGCTGTCGTACCACCGCACCCACGGCCTCGACGTCCGCGTCACCCGCTGCTCCAACAACTACGGGCACCACCACTTCCCCGAGAAGGTCATCCCGCTCTTCGTGACCAACCTCCTCGACGGCAAGAAGGTCCCGCTGTACGGCGACGGCGGCAACGTCCGCGACTGGCTGCACATCGACGACCACGTCCAGGGCATCGAGCTGGTGCGGACCAAGGGTCGCGCCGGCGAGGTCTACAACATCGGTGGCGGCACCGAGCTGAGCAACAAAGAGCTCACCGGGCTGCTCCTCAAGGCCTGCGGCGCCGACTGGGAGACCAGCGTCGAGTACGTCGAGGACCGCAAG
Organism: Streptomyces sp. NPDC001002; assembly: GCF_053599215.1. NCBI lineage: Bacteria > Bacillati > Actinomycetota > Actinomycetes > Kitasatosporales > Streptomycetaceae > Streptomyces > Streptomyces sp. NPDC001002. The sequence continues at coordinate 10,114 of NZ_JBSFLV010000088.1, forward strand.
GGCCACGACCGCCGCTACTCCGTCGACTGCACGAAGATCCGCGAGGAGCTCGGCTACGAGCCGCGCAAGGGCTTCGAGCAGGGCCTCGCGGAGACGGTCCAGTGGTACCGCGACAACCGCGCCTGGTGGGAGCCGCTGAAGGAGCGGGCCGCGCTGTGACCCCGCCGCTGCAGAAGCAGAACTGGCTGGTCACGGGTGCCGGCGGCATGCTCGCCCAGGACGTCCTGGCGCGGCTTGCCCTCGCCGGCATCCCGGCTGTCGCCGTCACCCGCGCCGAACTCGACGTCACGGACCCGGAGTCGGTGCGCACGGCCCTGGCCGCACACCGTCCCGCCGTGGTCGTCAACTGTGCCGCCTGGACGGCCGTCGACGACGCCGAGTCCCGCGAGGACGAGGCCCTGCGCGTCAACGGCGACGGCGCCCGCCACCTCGCCGAGGCCTGCGCGGCCGACGGCGCCGTACTCCTCCAGGTCTCCACGGACTACGTGTTCGCGGGCGACGCCGAGAAGCCGTACGCGGAGGACGCCCCCACCGGCCCGCGCGGCGCCTACGGCCGCACCAAGCTCGCGGGCGAGCGCGCCGTCCTCGACACCCTCCCGCGCACCGGCTACGTCGTGCGCACGGCCTGGCTGTACGGCGCGGGCGGCGGCAATTTCGTCCGTACGATGATCAAGCTGGAGGGCGTCAAGGACACCCTCGACGTGGTCGACGACCAGCGCGGTCAGCCCACTTGGACCGCCGACCTCGCCGACCGCCTGGTCCGCCTCGGCCAGGGCGCTCTCGCCGGCACCGCACCGGCCGGCGTCTACCACGGCACCAGCTCCGGCGAGACGACCTGGTACGGCTTCACCCGGGCCATCTTCGAACACCTCGGCGCCGACCCGGACCGGGTCCGGCCCACGACGAGCGCGGCCTTCGTACGCCCCGCACCCCGGCCCGCGTACAGCGTCCTGGGCCACGACCGGTGGGCGGCGGCCGGCATCGAGCCGATCCGTGACTGGCGCGAGGCGCTCGCGGAGGCGTTCCCGGCGCTGGTGACGGCGGAGCGGGGCTGACAGCGGTACAACCCAACACCGGGGCGGAGGGTCGGAGTTGACATGAAGAGAAGTCATGTCGTCGGCGCCGCCCTGGTGTTGCTGCTGGCCGCCTGCGGGTCGGACGGCGAGGCACCACCACAACACCCCGGCGTCCGCTCCGACTTCGACGGAGACGGATACGGCGATCTCGTCGTCTCCGACACCACCGCGACCGTGAACGGGAAGTACGCCGCCGGATACGCGGCCGTCCTGCGCGGCTCCGCGCAGGGCCCCCGGCTCAAGGGAGCGCAGATCGTCACCCAGAACGAGCTCGGGCTCGGCAAGGCGGGCGAGGGCGGTGGCTTCGGCAGCTCAAGCAGCAGCCTCAGTGCCGACCTCGACGGTGACGGGCGGGCCGACTTCATCACCCAGGCGGGCTACCGCACGGTCTTCGTCGTCTGGGGGAGCGACAAGGGGCTCTCCGGTGCGGCCCGGTTGAAGGGGTCCGCGCCGCTCACCGGAGACGTCGACGGGGACGGGCACGCCGATCTGGTCCTGTCCGGGGTCGCCGGGAGCCACGACAACGCCGTACGGGTGCTGCTGGGGCCGTTCGACCGCAAAGGCGTGCCGCACAGCACTGTCTCCGTCGACCTGACGCCCAACGATCCGGCGCACTATGACGCGGTGCCCGCCGCCCTCGGGGACGTCACGGGGGACGGCAAGGACGATCTCCTGGTCTCCTGGGGGATGCTGGTGGACGAGGCACCCATCGCGGAGGCCGCCTATCTGTACCGGGGCGCCGCGGACGGGAAGTTGTCCAAGGGGCCGCGGCTCACGGACGAGCGGGGCGAGGACTTCTACGGCTCCGCGCTCACGACGGCGGACATCGACAAGGACGGGTACGCCGACGTCGTGGTGGGGCGCGACTGCGAGGCGCGGGGCGACCCCATGATTCCGAAGGGTCGCAGCCGGCTGGGTGTGCTGTACGGAGGGCCCAAGGTGCGAAGCCAGCGGTTCACGGCGGACACGGCGGGGCTGCCGGTCCAAGGACCCTTCTCCTTCTGCTCGTTCGGCGGCCGGCCCGTGGTCGGTGACACGGACGGGGACGGGTACGCCGACGTGGTGTTCTCGGCCGAGGTCGAGAAGGGCCTGAAGCGGGAGCTCCTCGTGCTGCGAGGGAGTGCCGAGGGGCTCACTCTCAAGGGGGCGCAGGCCGTGCCCGGCGACTCGGCCGTGCTGCTCGACACCGACCGCGACCGGGCGGCCGAACTGGTGGTCGAGGATCAGGGCGAGGTCCGGGTGCTGCACGGTGGACCGGACGGCGTCGACACCTCCCCGATGCTGACGATCAAGGCGGCCGACCTCGACCTCGGACCGGAGATAACGGGTCTGCGGCGCGGCCTCTGGCCCGTCGGATGACGAGAAGGGCCCTTGCGGACGGATCCGCGAGGGCCCCTCTTCGTGTGTCCCGCCTCTTCGTGCGGCTGCGTCGGCTCAGCCGCGCAGCTCGGCGTAGTACGCCTGGCAGTCCTCCCACGACGGCAGCAGCCCCCGCGCCTCCGCCTCGGCCAGGGTCGGCGCCGCCGCGTCCTTCTCGGAGAGGACCGGCTCCACCGTCGTCGGCCACTCGATGCCCAGGTCGGGGTCGAGCGGGTGGATGCCGTGCTCACGTTCGGGGGCGTAGCCCTCGGAGCACAGGTAGACCACGGTCGCGTCGTCGGTCAGCGCCATGAAGGCGTGCCCGAGCCCCTCGGAGAGGTAGACGGAGTGGTGGTCCACGTCGTCCAGCCGTACCGCCTCCCACTGCTTGTACGTGGGGGAGCCGGTGCGGATGTCGACGATGACGTCCAGGATCGCGCCGCGTACGCACTTCACGTACTTGGCCTGGCTGGGTGGTACGTCGGCGAAGTGGACGCCGCGCAGAGTGCCGCGGCTGGAGACCGAGCAGTTGGCCTGGGCCAGGTTCAGCCGGTGGCCGGTGGCCTCGGCGAAGTCCGGCCCCTTGAACCACTCGTGGAAGCTGCCGCGCGCGTCGGGAAAGACCTTCGGCTCGTGGATCCAGGCGCCGGCGATGCCGAGCTGCCTCATGTCGTTCACATCCTTGGTGTGCTGTGTCGTGCGGTGGGTCCGGGGTGCGGCGGTGGTCAGCCGACGAACTTCGCCGCCAGCCGGCGGACCTTCTTGCGGGCGGAGGAGGGCAGCCTGCGCACGATCGGACCGCCGACGGCACGCAGCCTGCGGCGGACGGTGGCCTTGCGCCGCCTGGTGATCGTCGCGCGGACCAACTCCGGTTCCACGACCGGGAGTTCACTGCCGAGGCGGAGGCGTCCGCCGCCGTTGACCGTGACCGGGCAGAGGTCGAAGGCGGGGTTCTTCTCCCCGTCCAGCCGCACCGAGGCCTGCCAGCGTCCGGCGGGCACCGTCACGCGCTCGGGCAGGAGGAGGTGGCTGCGGCCCTCTATGGGGACGATCTGGGCGGGCACCACGTGCGTACGGCCGCCTTCGGCGGTCAGCACCAGCTCCGTCTTCAGCGGCGCGGTCGCCGGGCGGGCGAAGACGTCGAGCCGCAGCTCCGGCCGGCTGCCGGGCATCCGGAGCACCGGACGGCCCTCCAGGTACTCCGCCATCCTCTTGCTGCGGCGGGCCACGTCGAGCGTGAGGTTGCCGTGCGGGTCGGTGAAGTACGGGATGACCGGGCGGGCCGGCGAGCCCAGCAGCGCCGGGCGGCACTCCGCGTCGACCTTCGGGGCGCGGTCGGCACCCAGCCGGGCCTTGCGGACCAGACCGAGACCGCGCACCGGGACCCACAGGTCCCAGAAGCCGCGCGAGACGGGACCGCGGCCCTTGGCGCCCTGCGGGTTGACCTGACCGGTGCCGCGCAGGACGACCTCGCAGGCGCCGTCGCCCAGGTCCTCCACGGCGGAGGTGAACTCCATCGGGCAGGGCCACTCGACGGCGGTCTCGCGGTTGCGCAGCGACATCTCGGCCTTGTACTCGGCCAACTCGTCGGTGACGTCGACCAGTTCGCCCTCGCCGAGCAACCCGTCGGTGTACTCGGGGTGCAGGTAGAAGCGGTCGTCGCGGCGCAGCACCTTGAGCGGCTCGCCGTTCTCGCCCTGGGTGAGCCGGGCGGTGACCGTGACGGCCAGCTTGCCGTTCGGCTGCCAGGCGACGTCCTCTAGCCGAGCCGTGCCCTTGACCCCGCGCGCGAACTCGGCGAGCTTCAGCAGGCCCGGGCGGTCGTCGCGGCGCAGCAGCGTGGAGCGGATACGGGAGATCGCGCCGAGCCCGTCGTGCACGCCGTCGCCCATGAAGTCCTTGGCCAGCGGCTGGATGGCGTCGACCATCTCGTCCAGGTAGGCCTGCTCGTACTTCAGGACGTTGGGCTCGCTGATCCGGCCGAGCATCTCCACCCGGTAGAAACGGCGCAGGAGCATGTCCCGGAATTCACCGGGCTCGGTGTTGGCGATGACGACGTCGAGGACCTCGCGGAGGTTTCCGTAATAGCCGGACGGGACCGGCCTGGTGGAGCCCGCGTTCTTTCCGTCGTCGCGCTTCGAGTAGTAGTAGCAGGTGTAGCTGCCGAGAATGGAGACGACCTTCGCGGGGAAGTAGGTCTCCATCATGTAGAGCTGGTCCTCCAGCCGCCGCTTTCCCTCGGGATAGGCGATGTTGTTCTCGCGGAGGAACTCGGTGCGGAACATCTTGTGCGGAGTGAGGCTGTCGTACAGGGGCGCGTCGTGAATGGTGCACTTCTCCCGGTCGACCCGGAAGACCCCGTGCGGCACACCGCGGAAGTTGCTGGCCACCTTGCCGATGACGATGTCCGACCCGTTGCGGTGACCCATCTCGTACAGCCGTCGCAGTGCGTCCGAGGCCAGGTAGTCGTCCTGGTCCACGAACTGGACGTACTCGCCCTTCGCCTCGCCCACGCCGATGTTCCGCGGCTTGCCCGGCCAACCCGAATTCGGTATGTGCACGACCCGGAAATGCGGGTGCTGCGTGGCAAGGGCATCCAGTTCGGCGGGCGTCTCGTCGGTCGACCCGTCATCGACGAAAATGACTTCGAACTCGTCGACGGAGAGGGTCTGCTTCAACAGCGAGTCGATGCAGGGCTGAATGTACTTTCCCGGGTTGTACACCGGGATGATGACGCTCACCTTGGTCGGCATCTGAGGAACCTGTTCTCCTGTCGGGTAGCCCTGCGGGGGTGACGGTCACGTGGACACGCGGTGGCCAAGATGTGTATGGCTGGAGTCACAGAGTAGCCGCAGTGCTTTGGGGTACAAGAGGGGGATTCGGACCCTCCGGTTCCGTGCCGGATCCCGGGCGGCCGTGGGGCCGACCGGCCCGGTTTGACCAGGCCGCGAGCGGGCCCGTAGCCTAGACCGTCGGCGTGTCAGTACAGAGGCATGCCACATCCCCGTAAACCTCTTACCTTCCGGGCGCCTCGGCGACCGGGAGAGGCTGTCCGTGTTCGTACCGGACCGCTGGCCTGCGGGGGTGCCGTTCTCCGAGCGAAAGAGAGATCCGCGTGTACGCCATCGTGCGCAGCGGTGGTCGCCAGCACAAGGTTGCTGTCGGCGACATCGTTGAGGTTGACAAGATTTCCACCGCCAATGTTGGCGACACGGTCGAGCTCTCGACCCTGCTCGTTGTCGACGGCGACGCTGTGACCAGCGACCCGTGGGTGCTGGCCGGCATCAAGGTCCAGGCCGAGGTCGTGGACCACCACAAGGGCGTCAAGATCGACATCCTTCGCTACAAGAACAAGACCGGTTACCGCCGTCGTCAGGGCCACCGCCAGCAGTACACGGCGATCAAGGTCACTGAGATCCCCGCGGCTGCGAAGTAAGGGACTGAGGAGACATGGCACACAAGAAGGGCGCATCGTCCACCCGGAACGGTCGCGACTCCAATGCCCAGCGGCTCGGCGTGAAGCGCTTCGGCGGTCAGGTCGTCAACGCGGGTGAGATCCTGGTCCGCCAGCGCGGCACCCACTTCCACCCCGGTGCGGGCGTCGGCCGTGGCGGCGACGACACGCTGTTCGCGCTGAACTCCGGCGCGGTGGAGTTCGGCGTCCACCGTGGCCGCAAGGTCGTGAACATCGTTCCGGTCGCCTGACACATCAGGCAGCCGATTCAGGTGACTGATTCGGGCAACTGATCGGAAGCTTTCGCGAGGCGGACCTCACTTCCCTTCCGGGAAGCGGGTCCGCCTTTCGCGTGTTGACCTGGAAACACTGTTGTACGTAACTGGAGGCACATCCCATGACCACCTTCGTGGACCGCGTCGAGCTGCATGTCGCCGCGGGTAGCGGAGGCCACGGCTGTGCCTCCGTCCACCGTGAGAAGTTCAAGCCGCTCGGCGGCCCGGACGGCGGCAACGGCGGCAGGGGCGGTGACGTCATCCTCGTCGTCGACCAGTCCGTGACCACGCTCCTCGAGTACCACCACTCCCCGCACCGCAAGGCCACCAACGGCAAGCCCGGTGAGGGCGGCAACCGCTCCGGCAAGGACGGCCAGGACCTGGTCCTGCCGGTGCCGGACGGCACGGTCGTGCTCGACCGCGCGGGCAACGTGCTCGCCGACCTGGTCGGCGAGGGCACCTCGTACGTCGCCGCGCAGGGCGGCCGGGGCGGTCTCGGCAACGCGGCGCTGGCCTCGGCCCGCCGCAAGGCCCCCGGCTTCGCGCTGCTCGGCGTGCCCGGTGACCTCCAGGACATCGTCCTCGAACTGAAGACGGTCGCCGACGTGGCCCTGGTCGGCTACCCGAGCGCCGGCAAGTCCTCGCTGATCTCCGTGCTGAGCGCGGCCAAGCCGAAGATCGCGGACTACCCCTTCACGACGCTGGTGCCGAACCTGGGCGTGGTGACCGCGGGCGAGACCGTCTACACCATCGCGGACGTCCCCGGCCTCATCCCCGGCGCCAGCCAGGGCAAGGGCCTCGGCCTCGAATTCCTGCGCCACGTCGAGCGGTGCAGCGTGCTCGTGCACATCCTCGACACCGCCACGCTGGAGTCCGAGCGCGACCCGATCTCCGACCTCGACATCATCGAGGAGGAGCTGAAGCAGTACGGCGGCCTCGACCGGCGCCCGCGCATGGTCGTCCTGAACAAGATCGACGTACCGGACGGCAAGGACCTCGCCGAGATGGTGCGGCCTGACCTGGAGGCCCGTGGCTACCGGGTCTTCGAGGTGTCGGCGGTCGCGCACACCGGCCTGCGTGAACTGTCCTTCGCACTCGCGGAGTTGATCGCCGAGTCGCGCGCGGCCAAGCCGAAGGAGGAGGCGACCCGGATCGTCATCCGCCCGAAGGCGGTCGACGACAGCGGCTTCACGGTCGTACCGGAGGAGGACGGTCTCTTCCGCGTGCGTGGCGAGAAGCCCGAACGCTGGGTCCGCCAGACCGACTTCACCAACGACGAGGCCGTCGGCTACCTCGCCGACCGCCTCAACCGCCTCGGTGTGGAAGACGCGTTGATGAAGGCGGGCGCCCGCTCCGGCGACGGCGTCGCCATCGGCCCCGAGGACAACGCGGTCGTCTTCGACTGGGAGCCGACCGTGATGGCGGGTGCGGAGATGCTCGGGCGGCGTGGCGAGGACCATCGCTTCGAGGCGCCGCGGCCTGCGGCGCAGCGGCGCCGGGACCGGGATGCGGAGAGGGACGAAGCGCTTCAGGAGTACGGCGACTTCGATCCGTTCGAGTAGCAGTACCGGGTGGTTGTCAGCGCCGGGCCGGAAAGTGCGGACCGGCGCTGAGAAGCACCCTCGTGTCGCCCCTACACAGTGATCTCCTTCGGTAACACTCTCCTCGGCACCACCAGCACGAAGGCGAGTGTCTGCCCAGTTGTCATGCGCACGCATGCCCGTGTTCAGCGCGTGGACCTCCCGCCTGCGTGAGCCTCTAGGTGTCCAAGAGGCCAGCGAGGCAAGGGAGTTCACCCGTGACCGGAGCAATCTCGCCTGACCGACGCCGATTTCTGACCGCGGGGGCCGCCGTCGTCGGCGCCGCCGCCTCCGCTCAGCTCTGGCTGCCCGGTACCGCCCGGGCGGCCGAAGTCCCGCTGCCCGACGGGGTGTTCAGCCTCGGGGTCGCCTCTGGGGACCCGCTGCCCGACGGGGTCGTGCTCTGGACCCGGCTCGCCCCGGACCCGCTGCACGGCGGCGGTATGCCGGACCGCGTGGTCCCGGTGGAGTGGGAGATCGGGGAGAACAAGTGGCTCGGCAAGCCGGTGCGCCGGGGCGTCGCCCAGGCCCGGCCCGAGTACGGGCACAGCGTCCACGTGGATGTACGCGGACTGCGCCCGGGGCGCACGTACTGGTACCGCTTCCGGGTGAGCGGGCAGCTCTCGCGCACCGGGCGGACCCGTACCGCCCCCGCGCCGGGCAGCACCGGCGGCTCGCTGCGGGTCACCCTCGCCTCCTGCCAGAACTGGCAGAACGGCTACTTCCCGGCGTACGCCGACATGCTCGCCCAGGACCCCGATGTCGTGCTCTTCGTCGGCGACTACATCTACGAGTCGGCGCCGGTGTCGACCGGGCCGCGCCGGCACGAGGGCACGGGGGAGCCGTACACCCTGGTGCAGTACCGCAACCGGTACGCGCAGTACCGCAGCGATCCCGATCTCGCCGCGATGCACGCGAACGCGCCCTGGGTGGTCACCTTCGACGACCACGAGGTCGACAACGACTTCGCCGGAGAGATCCCGCAGGACCCCGACAAGCAGACCCACGACGCCTTCGTGGCCCGGCTGACCGCGGCCTACCAGGCGTACTACGAGCACATGCCGGTGCGTGCGAGCGCCGTGCCGAGCGGGCCGCACATCCAGATGTACCGGCGGCTGGAGTTCGGGCAGTTGGCCCGGCTGAACGTCCTCGACACCCGCCAGTTCCGCAGCAACCAGGCCACCAGTCAGGCCGGTGCGCAGAACCCGTCGCTGACCATGCTGGGCGCGAAGCAGAAGAAGTGGCTGCTCGACGGGCTGCACGGCTCGTCCGCCCGCTGGAACCTGATCGCCTCGCAGATCATGATGGCCGAGACCGACCTCCAGGTCGGCGCGGGCAAGCTCTGGTACTACGACGCGTGGGACGGCTACCAGGCCGAACGCAACGCACTGATGGGGGAGTTCGCGCGCGTCCGCAACCCCGTCGTGCTCACCGGCGACCGCCATCTGACGATGGTCAGCGACCTGAAGAAGGACTTCGCCGATCCGCGGTCCGCCGTCGTGGGCGCCGAGTTCGTGGGCACGTCCATCTCCAGCAACGGCGACCAGAACCAGGCCGCCTTCCACACCGAGTGGGACCCGCGCATGCCGGACAACCCGCACTGGAAGCTGATCGACGCCCACCGCGGCTACCACCTCTTCGACATCCGGCGCGACGGCATCGACGCGCAGGTGAGGGTGGTCGACACGGTTCTGAGTCCGCAGGCGACACCGAGCACGCTGGCCCGGCTGCGGGTGGAGGCGGGACGGCCGGGGGTCGAGCTCGTGTGACCTCCGTACGAGGGAAGCCTGGGGCTCATCCGCGTCCCAGGCGGCTCTCAGTCCAATCTCAGGTACTCCTCTTACCCTCCGTTAACCATGGAGATCGACTGTACGAGTGATGACGACAGGGTGAACGGCGGGCGTGCGGGTCTCGTCCCGCGCCCGCCCGCCCCGCTGCCCGCCGGGACCCGGCTGCTGCACATCGGGCCGCACAAGACCGGGACCACCTCGATCCAGGGCGCGTTGTTCGCCGCGAAGGATCAACTCCCCGCGTACGGGGTCGCGTTCCCGGCGAGCACCAGACATCCGATGGAGGCGGCGCTGGCCGCCTGTGCCCGGCCGGCGATGATGGGCGACACCGCGCCGACCGACAGGCACTGGACGCGGCTGCTGGATCAGGTGGCGGCCACCAAGGCGAACACCTCGGTGGTGAGCAGCGAGTTCTTCGCCGACGCCGAGGACGGGGCGACCGTACGGCGGATCGTGGAGCAGCTCGGCGGGGAGCGGGTGCATGTCCTGGTCACCCTGCGGCCGTTGGCCCGGATCATGCCCTCGCAGTGGCAGCAGTACGTGCAGAACGGGCTGCGCATGGGCTACGAGGACTGGCTGGAGCACATGCTCCGCAAGGCGCCGTACGAGAAGCCCAACCCCAGCTTCTGGCGCCGGCACCGGCATGACCGGCTGGTGGAGCGGTGGGCCGGGGTGGTCGGGCCCGAGCGGGTCACCGTGGTCGTGGTGGACGACGCGGACCGGGACGGGCTGATGCGGACCTTCGAGGCGCTGCTCGGGCTGCCCGCCGGGTTGCTGCGGCCGGTTCCGGACGCGGCGAATCGTTCCCTCACCCTCGCCGAGACCGAAATGCTGCGGAATCTTAATGTGGAATTCCGCGGCAATGGGCTTCCCGACGAGCTGTATTCCAAGCTCGTGCGCAACGGCGCCGTGATGCATATGAAGAACTCGTGCAGCCCGTCGCCCGAGGACGTGAAGATCGCCACCCCGGAGTGGGCCCTCGACGCGGCGGCCGGGATCGGCGCCGAGATGGCCGGGCGGATCGGCGCGCTGGGCGTACGCGTGATCGGTGATCCGGCCGTTCTTTCGGCCCGGCCGAAGCCGCCCGCCTGGGAGCCGCCGGCCGAGCCGCGGATCGCTCCCGAGGTGGCCGCGCAGGCGCTCTACGGCGTGCTCGCCGCGGCCGCCGCGGTGCCGGTCAGGCACACCGCGCCGGCGAAGGCGCGGACCGTACACCAGACGTCTTCCAGGGAACTGGTGAAGGTGCTCGGGCACCGCTGTCTGAAGAGGCTGCGGCGGCACTGAGGCGCGGGCGTCAGTGCGGGCATCAGCGCAGACGTCAACACCGGCGTCACCCTGAGTGGATTTCATGCTCCTGTGGAGTTACTCACAGCAATAAAGCGGGAACCCGGACACCGATTCCCGCGTCACCAGCAGTGCAAGGTGAATGGCAGGTAGCGGGCACATATGCAGCGAACGGCGCTCGCCTTGCACTGCGGTTACCGCAAGTGGGACCATTTCAAGGTTCCCAATCGCCCAAGGTAGGTCCTCTGTGTCCCAGCACATAGCCAAGCCCCGTACCACCGCAGTGATCCTGGCCGGTGGTACCGGCCAGCGCGTGGGTCTGTCGATCCCCAAGCAGCTGCTGAAGATCGCCGGCAAGGCAGTCATCGAGCACACCCTCACCACCTTCGAGAGGGCTGACTCGATCGACGACATCATCGTGCTGATGGCGCCGGGGTACGTGCCCGACGTCGAGAAGATCGTCGCCAAGGCCGGCTTCACCAAGGTGAAGAAGATCATCGAGGGCGGCTCCACGCGGAACGAGACCACCGAGCGCGCCATCGAGGCACTCGGCGAGGGCCTGCCCGAGGGCGAGGACCTGAACGTCCTCTTCCACGACGCCGTGCGCCCGCTGCTGTCGCAGCGCGTCATCGACGACTGCGTGGTCGCCCTGGAGCGTTTCCAGGCCGTCGACGTGGCCATCCCGTCCGCGGACACGATCATCGTGACCCGCACGCACGGCGACGACGGCGAGTTCATCACCGAGATCCCGGACCGCTCCCGGCTGCGCCGCGGCCAGACCCCGCAGGCCTTCAAGCTGTCCACGATCAAGCGCGCCTACGAGGTCGCCGCCGGCGACCCCAACTTCCAGGCCACGGACGACTGTTCGGTCGTGCTCAAGTACCTGCCGGACGTGCCGATCCACGTCGTCGCGGGCGACGAGTACAACATGAAGGTCACCCAGCCCGTCGACGTCTTCATCGCCGACAAGCTCTTCCAGCTCGCCTCCACCGCCACGCCCGAGCAGATGGACGAGGCGACCTACCGCGAGCTGCTCACCGGCAAGACGGTCGTGATCTTCGGCGGCTCCTACGGCATCGGCAAGGACATCGCCGCCCTCGCCGAGGCCTACGGCTCCAAGGTCTACGCGCTGGGCCGCTCCACCACCGGCACGCACGTGGAGAACCCGGAGGAGGTCGACGACGCGCTGTCCAAGGCGTACGCGGAGACCGGCCGGATCGACTACGTCGTGAACACCGCGGGCGTGCTGCGCATCGGCAAGCTGGCCGAGACCGACAACGCGACCATCGAGGAAGCGCTGAAGGTCAACTACCTGGCACCGGTGCAGATCGCTCGTTCGGCGTACAAGTACCTGGCCGAGACCAAGGGCCAGTTGCTGCTGTACACCTCCAGCAGCTACACCCGGGGCCGTGCCGAGTACAGCCTCTACTCCTCGACCAAGGCCGCCATGGTGAACCTCACCCAGGCCCTGTCCGACGAGTGGGCCGGCGACGCCATCCGGGTCAACTGCGTCAACCCCGAGCGCACCGCGACGCCCATGCGCACCAAGGCCTTCGGTCAGGAGCCGACGGGCAGCCTGCTGTCCTCCGAGGCCGTCGCGCGCACCTCGCTCGACGTGCTGCTGTCCGAGCTGACCGGGCACGTCATCGACGTCCGCCAGCAGGACCCGACGGCGGGTGCCGCGCAGGCCTCCGGCTTCGAGGCGGCGCTGGCCTCGGTGCTCGACCGGCAGGACGGCGTGTAATAATTGGCGGCAATTCTTCTTCGTCGGTAATTCAGGCCTCTGAGACTGCTCGTTAACCGGGCGTTCGCGGAGGCCTGAATCCGTACCCCGGAGAATTACCACCGAATTACCACAAACCCTGCGCACCCTCAGACCAACCGGCACTCCCTCGCAGAGCAGGTTCTCAGTGATATCCACCGCTATTCGCGTCGCCCGGGTCGGCAGCGCGGCCGAGCTGGCCGCGGCGGCCCTGATGATGCTGGGCTACCCGGCCCTCATGCTGGCCGCGCTCGTCCCGAACGTGTACGCCTTCGCGGCCGCCGCCGCCGTGACGTATCTGGCGGACCACTATCTGCACCGCAAGGGCAGCTACCTCGTCAACCGGCTCAGCAAGGTCCGCGCCGGACTGTCGATCCGCTTCCTGATCAGGCAGCTCCTGCTGATCCTGCTGCTGGCCCGCATGGACCTCGCGGACAACCTGATCTACTACGGCGCCATAGCGTGCTTCATCGCGTTCTACGGGCTCCAGGCCCCGCACGGCGCCCTGGTCACGCTGATCCGCAACCGCCGCCGGATGCCGGTCGCCACCCGCAACGTCGACCTCGAGTCGCGCATCCGCATCCCGGACGCCCCGCCGCCAGGACTGCTGAACCGCTCGGCCGAGAAGATGCTCCACCTCGACCTGTTCGCCGTCATCGGCATCCTGGTCTCCTGCGCCGTGGACAACTCCGTCGCCGGTTTCGTCGGCATCGGCATCACCCTGCTCCTGGGCTCCCTCTACGTCCTCGCGCTGGTCCCGTACGTCCGCGGCAGCAAGATCCCGCCGAACGCGGACAAGGTGCTGGCCGCCGTCGACGAGTGGCTGCGCGACTACCGGCCCGAGACGGTGCTGTACTTCTCCGGCTCCAAGGACTCCACGTACCAGGTCAACATGTGGCTGGAGACGATGGAGGAGCTGGCCTCCAAGCCGCTGATCATCCTGCGCGAGCGGGTCATACTGCAGACCCTGGCGCCCACCACGGTCCCCGTCATCTGCGTGCCCGGCGGTGTGCACCTGATGAACATGGACCTGGACACCGTGCGGGTCGCCCTGTACGCGGCGAACGTCGGCAAGAACATCCACCTGCTGCGCGTGCCCACCATGAAGCACGTCTTCATCGGCCACGGCGACAGCGACAAGCTGGCCAGCGTCAACCCGTTCAGCAAGGTGTACGACGAGGTGTGGACCGCGGGCCGGGCCGGCCGCGACCGCTACGCCATCGCCGACGTCGGCGTACGCGACGAGGACATCGTGGAGGTCGGCCGCCCGCAGCTGGCGCCGATCGAGACCCGCAAGGGCGCGGTGGACGGACGTATCCCGACCGTCCTGTATGCGCCCACCTGGGAGGGCTGGGACGGCGACCCCGGCAACACCTCCCTCGTGCTGGCCGGCGAGAACATCGTGAAGAAGCTGATCAAGGCCGACCCGCCGGTCCGCGTCCTGTACAAGCCGCACCCCTTCACCGGCACGGTGAGCGCGGCGGCCGGCTCCGCGCACCGGCGCATCACGGCCCTGGTCGAGAAGGCCGCCCTCCAGCGCACCACCGACTCCCGCTTCACCGCCGAGGCGGCCGAGCAGGAGGCGGCGAAGGCCGACCTGGCCCGGATCGAGGCCCGGATCGCCGAGCTGTCCGGCACCGGCGGCGAGAAGGGCGACGAGGCCGAGGCCACCCGCGACGGCGTGGTCGACGTCGAGAAGCACGCAGAGGTCGCCCGGTTGCGCGCCGAGTGGAACGACGCCTACTGGCGCTCCTTCGGCAGCTTCGAGCACCGGGTCGTCACGGGCGCCGAGCCGCGTCTGTACGACTGCTTCAACGTGTCCGACGCGATGGTCTCCGACATCTCCAGCGTGGTCTCCGACTTCATCGCGAGCGGCAAGCCGTACGCGGTCACGGACTCCGCCGAGCTGGGTGTGGAGGAGTTCAAGCGGCAGAACACCGCGGTGCGCGCGGCCGTGATCCTCTCCAACAAGGCCGGCGAACTGGGCGAGCTGCTGGCCGCCGTCCGCGACCCGGCCGCCGACAAGCTGGCGGCGGACCGCAAGGAGCTCAAGCAGTACCTGCTCGGCCCGGACGAGCCGACCTCCATCGAGCAGTTCAACACCGCGGTCGCGGACCTGGCCCGCAAGGCCGGCACCCGCAACCTCGGCCAGGAGTCCCGCAACGCGGCCGGTGTCCCCGGCGCGGACGAGCTCTCCGACGCGTTGTCGGCGCCACAGCCGCCCGCCGTGTGAAAAAGGTGAGAAGGGCCCGGTTTTCGCGGATCGACCGTCGAAAACCGGGCTCTTTTACGTATCTCCAGGCAACCGTCCCGGCCGGTGGTCCGTCTTCAAGGTGTCGAGTGGACCTATCAGAGGGAAACTGTCCATGACCAAGGGGAGACGTGACCGTGGCGCAGCCTGATGTGAGCGTGATCATCGGGGCGTACGAGGCGATGCCGTACCTGCGGGAGTGCCTGGCCTCCGTCGAGGCGCAGAGCATCGACCCGGCGCGCATCGAGGTCATCGCGGTCGACGACGGTTCCACGGACGGCACGGGCGAGTGCCTGGAGGAGTTCGCGGCCCGGGCGCCGATGCCGGTCACCGTGATCCGGCAGGACAACTCCGGTGGCCCCAGCGGCCCGCGCAACGTGGGCCTGGGCAAGGCGGCCGGGCGTTACGTCTTCTTCCTCGACGCCGACGACCGGCTCGGCACCGAGGCGCTGGAGCGGATGGTCGCCGCGGCCGACCGCAACCGCACGGACGTGGTCCTGGGCCGCGTCGAGGGCGTCAACCGCAAGCCGCCGACGACGATGTGGGACCGGTCCTTCGACCGCACCGACGTCTTCTCCTCCAACATCAAGTTCACGCTGAGCGCGCAGAAGCTGTTCCGCCGGGAGTTCCTGGAGCGGCACGGCATGCGCTTCGACGAGTCGCTGTGGACCGGCGAGGACGCGCTGTTCACCATGGAGGCGTATCTGCGCGCGGACGGCGTCTCCGTGCTCGCCGACTACACCTGCTACTACCTGGTGGGCCGCGAGGACGGCAAGCACGTGACGAAGACGGGGAGTTACATCCTGCGCTTCGACTCCGCGCGCGCCCTGATGAACCTGATCGCCGCGTACGTGCCCCCGGGCGAGCGGCGGGACGCGCTGCTGGTGCGGCCCTTCCTGGTGACGCTGCTGCCGCAGTTCGGCGTCAAGTACCTGAGGAACAGCGAGAAGGTCAGACGGCACAAGTTCGAGCTGGCGAAGCCGCTGATGGAGGAGTACTGGAGCGAGGGCATAGCCGCCCGGCTCCGGGTCGAGGAGCGCCTCCGGCTGCACCTGGTGGCCGAGCGGCGGCCCGAACTCCTGCTGCCCGTCATCGAGTTCGTACAGCAGAAGCAGGAGGCGGCCCGGCTCCTGGAGCACAAGGGCCACCATCTCTACTTCGGTTACCCGTACTTCCGCGACGCGGCGGTGGGCATACCCGACTGGATATACCTCGCCGCCCCGCGCGAGGCCCGCGGCTTCCCCGGCTACCGCGAGCACTCCGTCTCGTCCGTGCTGAAACGGGCGGCCAGGAAGGCCCGCAGGGTGCTCACTCCGCCGGGCGGGACGGCCCAGGCGGTATAGCGACGACAACGGCCGTACAGCCAGGGGCTGTACGGCCGTATCGCTGCCGGTGTTCCTACTTGCCCGACTGCAGCGCCCGGCGGATCGGGCGGACCACCACCCGGCGGGCCCGGCGGTACACGGACGGTGCCGCGACCGCCTTCGCCGCCGGCTTGGCCGCGCCGCGGGCCAGCTCCCGCTTCAACTGGGCGTTGTCCAGCGACAGTTCGGCGATACGGCTCTGCAGCCAGCCGAACCGGGAGGTCAGCGAGGAGATGTCCGTGTCGTTCCAGGGGCGGATGCCGGCCGGGAAGGACAGCTCCTTCATACGGGCGTCGTGGGCCGCGCCGCCGTCGCCGTGCGTGAAGGTGTTCTCCAGGCCGTTGCGGTCCAGGAACCCGGTGAACCGCTCGAAGCGCTCCTGGTGGTTGCCGACCAGGCCGCTGAAGTCGGCCTCCGCGTACAGCGCGGCCGGGTCGGCGGCCTCGGGATTCTCGCGCAGCTTGTCGATCCGGCGGTGCGGGATCTCGAAGTAGCGGCACAGCTCCAGCGTCCGCGAGTCGCTGCACAGCACCGTGGCGGGCGTCCCCGCGAGCAGCGCCGCGATGTTGCCGTGGATGCGGGAGCCGAAGGAGAAGTCGTAGCCGCGCAGGTCGTCGATCCAGGTGACCGGGTCGATGTAGACGCGGGCCTTGTCCTCCCGGTACATCGGGTGGTCCGGGTGGGTCGGCATCGCGGTCACCGCCGCGTTCGGGTGGGAGAGGTCCCGCCAGTGCAGCTGCTGCGCGTCGCTGAGGTTCTGGCCGATGAAGGTCAGGTGCGGATAGCGGGCGTGCGCGCGGGCGATGACCTTGTCCAGGCCCTGCTTCTGCACCGCGCTGTGCGAGCCGTTCACCGCGATGCGGGACGCGGTGGTGAGCTCCGGCGCCCCCTTCTGCACGGTCAGTTCCTTGCCGTACAGGAAGAGCGAGGGGCAGCCGATCAGTTCGACGTCCTGGTAGCCCAGGTCGCGCAGGTACTTCTCGGTGAACTCGCCGCGCACCCCGATGGAGGCGCTGCGGTCGAGGACGGCGGAGACGAAGGCGCGCACCGACTCCTCCATCGGCTTCAGCCGCGCCGCGTTGTAGTTCAGGCCCGCCTGCGCGCCGATGCCCAGCACCACGACCGGGATCTTCAGCCGGGATATCAGCCGGGTCAGGCGCTGCAGCTGGGGCTCGAAGGAGGGCCGGAACGCGTTGGCGAGGGGCACGACGAAGGCGTCGTACTCCTCGTTGATCCGGTCGGCCGCCGCGATGTCGGTCCTGATCCCGTTCGAGACGACCTCGGTGTCCGGGGTCTGCAGGATCTTGTGGGAGGCGTCGCTGAAGATCAGGTTGCCCGAGTTTGTGGCGAAGACGTCTTGGTGGAGGGCCTGTTCGACCGGCACGACGTCGTACGGGCTCTTGCCCGACCTGAGGAGTATGCGCTTCACGCGGCGAACTGTAGGGGGCACGGAGTTCACCTTATGTTTGTGTTGCCTTTAATTTCTATAAGCAACCAGTGCAACCTTTTTGCCGTGAGCGGGGCGTGAGGATGCCGTTACGCGACGGTGTCCGGGGACTGGAACGGCCGCGCGCCGGGAAGCCCCGTTCGCGTAGATTGCCGGGCGGTGCAGCCCGAGCAGGCGAGGGAACGGAAGACCAAGGTGGCAGGGGCAAGGCAGGCCGTGGCGCAAGCCCGCAGGATCGTCGTCAAAGTCGGCTCCTCGTCGCTGACCACCGCGGCGGGCGGCCTCGACGCCGACCGGGTGGACGCGCTCGTCGACGTCCTCGCCAAGTGCCGCGGGGGAGGGGAGCGGGAGGTCGTCCTCGTCTCCTCCGGGGCCATCGCCGCCGGGCTCGCCCCGCTGGGCCTGCGCCGCCGCCCCCGGGATCTGGCCCGCCAGCAGGCCGCCGCCAGCGTCGGCCAAGGCCTCCTGGTCGCCCGTTACACCGCCTCCTTCGCCCGCTACGGCGTCCGCGTCGGACAGGTCCTGCTCACCAGCGACGACATGAGCCGCCGCGCCCACCACCGCAACGCCTCCCGCACCCTCGACAAACTGCTCGCGATGGGCGCGCTCCCTGTCGTCAACGAGAACGACACCGTCGCCACCGACGAGATCCGCTTCGGCGACAACGACCGCCTCGCCGCCCTCGTCGCCCACCTCGTCCACGCCGACCTCCTGGTCCTGCTCTCCGACGTCGACGGCGTCTACGACGGCGACCCGAGCAAGCCGGGCACCTCGCGGATAGCGGAGGTACGCCGGCCCGAGGACCTCGCGCACGTCGAGATCGGCAGCTCCGGCAAGGCGGGCGTCGGCACCGGCGGCATGGTCACCAAGGTCGAGGCGGCCCGGATCGCCGCCGCCGCGGGCATCCCCGTGGTGCTGACCAGCGCGGTGCACGCGGCCGAGGCGCTGTCCGGCGGCGACACCGGCACGTACTTCCACGCCACCGGCAAGCGCTCCGCCGACCGCCTGCTCTGGCTCCAGCACGCCTCCACCCCGCAGGGCTCGATCACCCTGGACGACGGCGCGGTCCGGGCGGTCGTGGAGCGGCGCACCTCGCTGCTGCCGGCCGGGATCGCCTCAGTCGAGGGCGAGTTCAGCGCCGGGGACCCGGTCGAGCTGCGCGACTCCACCGGGCGCGCGGTGGCCCGGGGGCTCGTCAACTTCGACGCCAAGGAGATCCCCCAGCTGATCGGGCGCTCCACGCGGGAGCTCGCCCGCGAGCTGGGTGCCGCGTACGAGCGCGAGGTCGTACACAGGGACGACCTCGTCGTCCTGCACCCGTAATTGGGCCGAAACGTCCGTCCCCCGGTGGTGGACGTTCCGCAAAAGTGCCACGCGGCGGCCCCCGGCCTGCTCAACTTTGTCCCAGGGACACAATCCGCGCGAGCAGCGCTCGACCTTTCGTGAAGGAGGCCGTCGTGAGACGAGTGCGCCCCGGGGCCGCCTCCCGCGCGACCGGCGAGGAGCGGGCCCTGACCAGCGTCGCGGCCGGCGAGCGGTACCAGGAGCCGGCGGACCTGCCCCGCCTGTGGCACATCACCCTCAGCGTCTCCGGCGACGAGACCCCGCTCACCGAGGTGCGCCGGGGCCTGGAGCAGCTCGCGCACGACCACCCCTTCCTGCTGACCAGCCGCTACGCCAACGACCACGCGGAGATCCGCTACTGGGAGGAGGCGCGCGACCTGCACGACGCGGCCGCCGTCGCGCTGCGCCTGTGGGGCGAGCACCGCCAGACCGCCAAGCTGCCGCCCTGGGAGATCGTCGGTCTGGAGGTCATCGACCGCCAGACCTACCACCAGCGCCTCGCCGAGGGATACGGTCCACCGCCCGCCAGCCCGGTGGGGGTTCACCCCTTTTGAGCCCGTCTCGGGGTATGGGATACGCGCTGGACGCACCCGTCCGGAGCATTACGCTGCGGGCATGACCACGCTTTCGCCGTACGACTCCATGTCCCCGGTCACCCGGGCCGCCTACCGCGCCAAGTCCGCCGCCGCCGACCTCGCCCCGCTGCCGCGCGCGGACAAGGACGACGCGCTGCTCGCCGTCGCGGACGCGCTGGAGGTCCGCACGAGCGAGATCGTCGAGGCCAACGCCAAGGACATCGCCAAGGCCCGCGCGGCCGGCACCAGCGAGACGGTCATCGACCGGCTGACGCTCACGCCCGAGCGCGTACGGGCCATCGCCTCCGACGTACGGGACGTCGTCGCGCTGCCCGACCCGGTCGGCGAGGTCGTCCGCGGCTCGACCCTCCCGAACGGCATCGACCTGCGCCAGGTCCGCGTGCCCCTCGGCGTGGTCGGCATCATCTACGAGGCCCGCCCGAACGTGACGGTCGACGCCGCCGCCCTCTGCCTGAAGTCCGGCAACGCGGTCCTGCTGCGCGGCTCGGCCTCCGCCTACGAGTCGAACACCGCCCTCGTCCGGGTGCTGCGGGACGCCGTCGGCGGCGCAGGCCTGCCCGCCGACGCCGTGCAGCTGGTGCCCGGCGAGAGCCGCGAGAGCGTGCGCGAGCTGATGCGCGCCCGCGGCCTGGTCGACGTCCTCATCCCGCGCGGCGGCGCCTCCCTGATCCAGACCGTCGTCACCGAGTCCACGGTCCCCGTGATCGAGACCGGCGTCGGCAACTGCCACGTCTACGTCGACGCCCACGCCGACCTCGACATGGCCGTCGACATCCTGATCAACTCCAAGGCCCAGCGGCCCAGCGTCTGCAACGCCGCCGAGACCCTCCTGGTCCACCAGGACATCGCCGCCGAATTCCTGCCGCGGGCCCTGGACGCCCTCGCCGAGGCCGGGGTCACCGTGCACGCCGACCCGCGGGTGCTGGCGTACGCGAAGGACTCCGAGGCGACCGTCGTCGAGGCCACCCCGGAGGACTGGGACACCGAGTACCTCTCCTACGACATCGCCGCCGCCGTGGTCGACTCCCTGGACAAGGCCGTCGAGCACATCCGGCTGTGGAGCTCCGGGCACACCGAGGCGATCGTCACCACCTCGCAGCAGGCCGCCCGCCGCTTCACCCAGTTGGTCGACTCCACCACGGTCGCCGTGAACGCTTCCACGCGCTTCACCGACGGCGGCCAGTTCGGCTTCGGCGCGGAGATCGGCATCTCCACCCAGAAGCTGCACGCCCGGGGCCCCATGGGCCTGCCGGAGCTGACCAGCACCAAGTACATCGTCACCGGCGACGGCCACATCCGCCGCTGAGCAGGTCATCGGCCGGCCGCCGACCGGGCGTCTCAGCAGGCGGATGAATTTCCATACCGTCTGCCCAAATTGACCCCCCAGGTCTACTCTGGAGAGGTGCCGGAGGACGTGGGGGGCACGCCGTTCCCTGACGGCTGGGAGCCCGACGACGACCACGACCGCGGAATGTCGGACGAAGAGTTCGCATCCGTGGTCTTCGACGAGGCCTTCGTACGAGCGGCCGTGGTGCACGAGCCGACCGCCGTCGAACGCCTCCTGGCCGCTGCCCAGGCCAGAGCGGAGGCCTCCGAGGCCGAGGCCCGCCGGGCGCACGGCACGGGTGAGCACTACGAGGACGGGTACGGCGGACGCACCGGTTTCGGCCAAGATCCCGAGCTCGACGACCTGGACGACACCGACGACCCCCAGGGCTGGGAGCGTCGCTACGGCGCCCCGGGGACGTACGGGAAACAGGTCCGCTGGCACCGTCCCGTCGCCTGGATGCTCGCCCTCGTGATGGGGATCGGCATGGTCGCGCTGGCCTTCTCGGCGGTCTACCGGGGAGCCTCCTCGGGCGGCAGCCGCGACCGGGTGCCGGCGCCCGCCTCGACCGGTCTGGAGCAGGGCAGCGCACCGCCGCCGTCCGCCTCCGCCGACTACTCCCAGCCACCTGTCTCGGTCATCCCGCGCACGCCCTGACCGGCCCCCGGCCGTAGGTGTGCGGTCCTGGTGAGAACCTGTCAGAAGTTGTCGCACATCAGGGCGTTTACCTGAGCCTCCTGAGACCTACCCTGAAGATATGGGCGGGCCTGGAAACCCACCTGAGGGGACTCCCGAGGGCGGCCCCGGAGGTGGCGAGGACGAGTACCGATCCGTCGTCTTCGACGAGTCGTTCGTCCGCGCTGCCCGTCTCCAGGAGTTCTCCGCGCAGGAGCGCATCGCCGACCACGCGCCCGCCGTCCGCCGCCGCCCGCCGCTGCGCCGGGGCCTGTCCCGGCAGGCGCTGGTCCTGGTCCTGCTGATCGCCGTGGCCTTCGGCACCGCGATCTACATGGGCGTACGGCATCCCTACCAGTCACCCGCGACCGCGCAGCCCGTCGAGCCCCTGCGGATGACCGTCATCCCGCTCGCCCCGCAGACCGAGGTCCCCGGGGCGGCCGATCCCGAGACGCTGTACGCGCACAGCCCCGCCGCGCAGTACCTGGTCGGTGCCGAGGGCATACCGCTGCCCGCCTCGCGGCGCACCGCGCACTTCTCGGACAGCCAGGTCGTCACCGCGCTGACCACGGCCAAGGACTATCTCGTACGGTCCTCGCTCTACCCCGACGTGCTCAGCGGGCAGGACGTGCGTCCGGTACGGGTCATTCTCGACGGCGCCCAACTCGACCAGTTCGACCAGAGTTTCGAGCACCCGGCGGCGGACGGGCGGCACGCGCCCACCGGATGGCTGGTTCGCTTCGACGCGCGCGAGGCGCAGCTCGCCGACCAGAAGATCCGGGTCCAGGGCACGCTCCAGGCCGCCGAGACGGACTCCTCCACCCTTGAGGTCACCGCCGACCACACCTTCGTGTACGCGCTCCGCCCGGCCGGCGCCGACGCCAAGACCCCGGCCTCGCTCTTCACCGTCCGGCGCGAGCTGCAGTTCCGCTTCGACCGCGACGACCTGCGCCTGCACCAGGCCCAGCTGGTCGTCTCCTACGTCCAGGCGGGACCGCTGTCCTGCACCGACGACTCGACCAACCACCTCCACCCGCTGCTGGCCGGCGAGACGGCAAAGACGGGCGGCCCAGCAGGCACGAACCCGTACGCGACGGGCAGCGCGACGGCGCTGTGCGGAACGCTGGCGACGAGCGCCCAGCCGAGGGTGTAGCGGGCGGTCGAGGGTGTCGAGCGCGGCTCAAGGCATGGCGGAGCCGCCGAAGCAGGGCGGGGCACGCTCCGCCGGGCCGGTGGTCCGGCGAACGGGCTGGGCCCGGACGTCTTCGTCGGCAGGCGGCCCGGCGCGCGACGGCTGTCGCTTGCGACGGCGCGTTCGGGCGTGGCGGACCCGCGCCACGCCCTCCCGGCCGGACCTTCGGGCCGAGGCCGAGCGGGCCCAGGACTCCTGGGTCCGGCCCGGCCCGGCCGAGTGTCGCGCCGTCCGGTCAGTCGCCGTCCCGCGGCTGGGTGTCCGTCGGGGGCTCGTCCGCGGGCGGGGTGCCGTTGGACGGCTCGTCCGGGGTGCCGTTTCCGCTCGGGGCGGAGGAGCCGAAGCCGCCGAAGCCGCGGCGGACTCGGCCGCCCAGGTCGCCGGCGCCGCCCGCGATGTCGCTGACGAGCTTCATCAGGGGGTCCTTGGAGCTCTTGACGTTGGTCGCGTAGCTCGCGGCGGACTCGCGGAAGGAGTCGGTGACCGAGGTGTTCTTGTCCTCGTCGCGGCGCGGGTAGTGCCCGTCCATCAGCCGCTGGAAGTCACGGGACTCGGCCCACTTCTTCAGCTCGGCCGCGCGGACCGTGGTGAAGGGGTGGGTGCGCGGCAGCACGTTCAGGATCTTCAGCACCGAGTCGCGCAGGTCGCCGCCTGCCTCGTACTCCTCGGCCTGCTTGAGGAAGGCGTCCACGTTCATCTCGTGCAGGTGGTTGCCGCCCGCGATCTTCATCAGGCCGCGCATCGACGCCGTCACGTCCTGGCCGACCAGCAGGCCCGCCCGGTCCGCCGACAGCTCCGACTTGCGGAACCACTCGCGCAGCGCGGTCACGATCGCCATGATCGCCACGTTGCCCAGCGGGATCCAGGCGACCCGGAGCGCGAGGTTGGTCAGGAACAGCAGGATCGTGCGGTACACCGAGTGACCGGACAGCGCGTGGCCCACCTCGTGGCCGACGACCGCCCGCATCTCCTCCTCGTCGAGCAGCTCGACCAGGCCGGTGGTGACGACGATGATCGGCTCGTCCAGGCCGATGCACATCGCGTTGGGCTGCGGGTCCTGGCTGACGTACATCGGCGGGACCTTCTCCAGGTCCAGGATGTAACACGCGTCCCGCAGCATGTCGTTGAGATGGGCGAACTGCTGGTCCGACACCCGTACGGAGTCGGACAGGAACAGCAGCCTGAGACTGCGCTCGGGCAGCAGCCCGCTGAGCGCCTTGAAGACCGTGTCGAAACCGCTGAGCTTGCGCAGCGCCACCAGGGCGGAGCGGTCGGCCGGGTGCTCGTACGCCCGTGAGGAGATACCCGGGAAACGCCTGCGCTGCCTGCTCGGCACGTTCTCGTGTCCGTTGTGCTCGTGGCTGTCGTCGGACATGTCTTCCCCCAGCTGCCTGTGAGTGGCCCTTTGCTGACCCTTGTGCGGTCCTTTGCGCCCCCGAAGCCGGTCCCAGCCTAGGCGGAGTTACGGTGGACGGGCACTACACCGAAGGAGTCCCCGCATGCCGCACAACCCCCCGGCCGCCTGGCTCACCGAAGCCGCGAGCGCGGCCGAGCAGCAAGGCGCCGGGAATCTGCTCCGGGTCGTACTGATCGTGATGATGCTGGGCTGTGTGCTGACCGCGTGGTTCCTGCTGCGTGGCTACAAGCGGAAAGACGACTGAGAGCGGTCCGGAGTTCCCCCGCGCCGTCCCCGGAGTTCGTCAACGGTCCCTCCCGGGTTCCCCAACGGCGGAGTCGGCGTGATCGCCGCGCGGCCGCCCGCTTACCATGGGCCCGACATCTCTGTCCGCCCACACCGGATTGGTCCTGCCGAAGATGAGCTTCCACAGCACCGCAGCCCAGTTGGCCACCCTCGCAGCCGAGGGCGAGGAGCACGGCGGCAACCACGAGAGCCTCAGCCCGTACGTGACCGGCGGCGGCGCCTTCGTCATCCTGATGCTCCTGCTGTGGATCACCACCCGCTTCAACCGTGACCGCTGAGCGGCCGGACGGGGTTCTCAGGCCGGGCCGGTAGGGTCTGCACGCATGGGAGAGCAGGACATGCCTACCGGTCCCGGCAACGCGCCGTCGAACCCCGGCAAGCGCCGTCTCGGCGTCATGGGCGGAACGTTCGATCCGATCCACCACGGGCACCTCGTGGCGGCCAGTGAGGTCGTCGCGCAGTTCGCCCTGGACGAGGTGGTGTTCGTCCCGACCGGACAGCCGTGGCAGAAGACCCACCGCGACGTCTCCCCGGCCGAGGACCGCTATCTGATGACGGTCATCGCGACCGCGGAGAACCCCCAGTTCTCGGTGAGCCGCATCGACATCGACCGCGGCGGCCCGACCTACACCGTGGACACCCTGCGCGACCTGCGCGCGCTCAACCCGGACGCGGACCTCTTCTTCATCACCGGCGCCGACGCCCTGGGCCAGATCCTCACCTGGCGCGACTCGGAGGAGCTGTTCTCCCTCGCGCACTTCATCGGCTGCACCCGGCCGGGCCATCAACTGACCGACCGCGGACTCCCCGAGGGTGGTGTCTCTCTCGTGGAGGTTCCGGCACTCGCCATCTCCTCGACGGACTGCCGTGCGAGAGTCGCCAAGGGAGACCCCATCTGGTACATGGTGCCGGACGGAGTCGTGCGCTACATCGACAAGCGCGAGCTGTACGGCGGCGAGTGAGCCGAGAGGGGCACCGGTGAACGACTCATACGACCCGGGGTACGGGGGCGACCAGTACGAACTCGTCGGCTACGACGAGTTCGGGCAGCCCGTGTACCGCCAGGTCCCGCCGCAACAGCAGGCTCCGCAGCAGCAGCCGTACGACCCGTACGCGCAGCAGCAGGGCTACGGCTACGACCCGTACGCGACGGGCCAGCAAGGTCAGCAGACCCAGCAGGGCCAGCCGGACCAGACGGGCCGGCAGCCCGCCACGCCGTCCTACGACCCGTACGGCACCGGCCAGCAACCCGTGACGCCGTCCTACGACACCTACGGCGGCGGCGCCTCCTACGACGCCTACGGCAGGGCCGCGGCCGGCGCCCAGCAGCAGCCGCGGGCCGCCGAGCAGACCGCCTACATCCCGCAGCAGGCCGGGCCGCCGGAGACGGACGAGGAGACCGAGGGTCCCGCGCGGGCCGACCGGGACTACCGCACCGAGCAGTTCGCGTTCGTGGAGGAGCCCGACGGCAACTCCGAGGACGTCATCGACTGGCTCAACTTCACCGAGAACCGCACCGAGCGCCGCGAGGAGGCCAAGCGCCGCGCCCACAGCCGGCTCGTCGCCCTGGTCGTGGTCCTCGCCCTGGTCGTGGCCGGCGGGGTCGGCTACCTCTGGTACGCCGGGAAGCTGCCGGGGCTGTCCGACTCGGGCGACTCGAAGACCGGTACGGCGACGTCGGTGGCCGCCCAGAAGCGGGACGTCATCGTCGTACACCTGCACAACACCAAGAAGGGCGGCACCTCCACGGCGCTGCTCGTCGACAACACCACCACCAAGCAGGGCACCACCGTCCTGCTGCCCAACTCGCTGTCCGTGACGGACGACGACGGCAACTCGACCACGCTCGCCAAGTCCGTGGACGGCGACGGCTCCTCCGGTACCCGGGACGCGCTCGACACGGTCCTGGGCACCGACATCGAGGGCACCTGGCGGCTGGACACCCCTTATCTGCAGAACCTCGTCGACCTGGTCGGCAACATCGACGTCGACACCAATGCCGACGTCCCCGACCCGGCGGCCACCAAGAAGGGCACCGCGCCGCTCGTCAGCAAGGGCAAGGACCAGACGCTCACCGGCGCCATGGCCGTCGCCTACGCCACCTACAAGGGTTCGGGCGAGGCGCAGAACGCGCAGCTGGAGCGGTTCGGGCAGGTCATGCAGGGCGTGCTGCGCAAGGTGTCCTCGGACGCGGGGGCCGCGACGACCACCGTGCAGACGCTGGCGCAGATCCTCGACCCCTCGCTCACCGACAAGGACCTCGGCACCTTCCTCGCCAAGCTCTCCGACCTCGCCAAGAGCGGCGACTACAAGACCGCGCTGCTGCCCGTCCAGAACGACGGCACGCTGAGCGCGCAGACCAGCGCCAGCGTCGTCAAGGACGTCCTCGGCGGCACCGCCAAGAGCCCCGACCAGGGGTCCGCGGTGCGGGTGTCCGTGCAGAACGCCAGCGGCGTCAAGGGCAACACCGAGAAGGCCCGGGTCGTCCTCCTCAACGGCGGCTTCACCTTCCTGGAGGGCGGCACCCCGGACACCACCCAGGCCGCCACCAAGGTCGTCTACGCCGACGCCGCCGACAAGGACAACGCCACCGAGGTCGCCAAGACCCTCGGCCTGGCCGCCTCCGCAGTCAGCAAGGGCGACGCCTCCGCGAGCGCGGACGTCACGGTGATCCTCGGCCAGGACTACAAGCCGACGTCCGCCGACGGGACGTAAGAGAGGTAGCACCGGGCGTGGTGCCCCGCGTGATCCAACAATCACGTGGGGTACCCCCGGCGGTCCGTGAGACCCTTGGGGTCAAGTGCCCGCCGACCGAAAGCCACGTAGTGACCGCCACGGACCGCTCCATCGAGCTCATCACCACCGCCGCTCAGGCGGCCGCCGACAAGCTCGCGCACGACATCATCGCCTACGACGTCAGCGACGTGCTGTCGATCACGGACGCCTTCCTGCTCGCCTCCGCGCCCAACGACCGCCAGGTCAAGTCGATCGTCGACGAGATCGAGGAGCGGCTCAACAAGGAGCTCGGCGCCAAGCCGGTGCGCCGCGAGGGAGACCGCGACGCCCGCTGGATCCTGCTCGACTACGTCGACATCGTCGTCCACGTCCAGCACAGCGAGGAGCGGGTCTTCTACGCCCTGGAGCGGCTGTGGAAGGACTGCCCCGAGCTGAAGCTGCCGGCCGACGCCGAGGCCACCCGCGGCAAGGCCGCCGAGCACGCCAAGGTGCGCGCCGCCGAGGAGGCGGCCGACCAGGGCGGTGACTGGTGATGAGCGCCACAGGTGAGGTCACCGCGGGCCGTCCCGGCCGGGGCCGCCGCGTCATCCTGTGGCGGCACGGCCAGACCCTGTGGAACGTGGAGCGCCGCTTCCAGGGCACCACGGACGTCCCGCTCACCGAGACCGGCGTCGCCCAGGCCCGGCGTGCCGCCCGGCTGCTGGTCTCGCTGAAGCCGGACGCGATCGTCGCCTCGGACCTGCAGCGCGCCGCGAACACGGCGGCCGAACTCGCCGCGCTCACCAGCCTTGAGGTCGTCCACGACGAGGGGCTGCGCGAGACCTACGCGGGCGTCTGGCAGGGGCTGACGCACGAGGAGATCATCGCCCGCCACGGCGCCGAGTACACCGCGTGGAAGCGCGGTGAGCCGGTCCGCCGCGGCGGCGGCGAGCTGGAGACCGAGGTGGCCGAGCGGGCCGCCCCCGTGGTGCTGCGGCACGCCGAGAAGCTGCCCGACGACGGCACGCTCGTCGTGGTCAGCCACGGCGGCACGATCCGCACCACCATCGGCCGTCTGCTCGGCCTGGAGTCCCACCACTGGGAGAGCCTGGGCGGTCTCTCCAACTGCTGCTGGTCCGTCCTCGGCGAGGGCGCCCGCGGCTGGCGGCTGATGGAGCACAACGCCGGCACCCTGCCGGAACCGGTGCTCGGCGACGACGACTGAGGCCCTGGTGGCCTGCCTGCCACCGGATTTCACTTTCCGGCAGCTCGCAGGCTAAAGTTCTTCTTGTTCGCCCCGCCGGTCGGGGAGGACGCGAGGGGCTATAGCTCAGTTGGTAGAGCGCCTGCATGGCATGCAGGAGGTCAGGAGT
>NZ_JBSFLV010000089.1:0-38646 GCF_053599215.1 Streptomyces sp. NPDC001002
GGTCCGTACTCGATGATCACCCAGCAGCCGCTGGGTGGTAAGGCCCAGTTCGGTGGCCAGCGCTTCGGTGAGATGGAGGTGTGGGCGCTGGAGGCTTATGGCGCCGCGTACGCCCTCCAGGAGCTGCTGACCATCAAGTCCGACGACGTGACCGGCCGCGTGAAGGTCTACGAGGCCATCGTCAAGGGCGAGAACATCCCCGAGCCCGGCATCCCCGAGTCCTTCAAGGTGCTCATCAAGGAGATGCAGTCCCTGTGCCTCAACGTGGAGGTGCTGTCCTCGGACGGCATGTCCATCGAGATGCGCGACACCGACGAGGACGTCTTCCGCGCTGCGGAGGAGCTTGGCATCGACCTGTCCCGGCGTGAGCCGAGCAGCGTCGAAGAGGTCTGACGGGAGTCCGGCCGAAGGTCCTGGTGAGGAATCTTCGGCCGGCCCCTGGACCCCCGTATCAGACCCCATGACTTACAACCCTGAGAGGGATTGACGCATAGTGCTCGACGTCAACTTCTTCGATGAGCTCCGGATCGGTCTGGCCACCGCTGACGACATCCGTCAGTGGAGCCACGGCGAGGTCAAGAAGCCTGAGACCATCAACTACCGCACCCTCAAGCCCGAGAAGGACGGACTCTTCTGCGAGAAGATCTTCGGTCCGACCCGGGACTGGGAGTGCTACTGCGGCAAGTACAAGCGCGTCCGCTTCAAGGGCATCATCTGTGAGCGCTGCGGCGTCGAGGTGACCCGCGCCAAGGTGCGCCGTGAGCGGATGGGCCACATCGAACTGGCCGCGCCCGTCACGCACATCTGGTACTTCAAGGGCGTCCCGTCGCGTCTGGGATACCTGCTCGACCTCGCCCCGAAGGACCTCGAGAAGGTCATCTACTTCGCGGCGTACATGATCACGTTCGTCGACGAGGAGCGCCGCACCCGCGACCTGCCCTCCCTGGAGGCGCACGTCTCCGTGGAGCGTCAGCAGGTCGAGAACCGGCGTGACTCCGACCTCGAAGCCCGCGCCAAGAAGCTTGAGGCCGACCTGGCCGAGCTGGAGGCCGAGGGTGCCAAGGCCGACGTGCGCCGCAAGGTGCGCGAAGGTGCCGAGCGCGAGATGAAGCAGCTGCGCGACCGTGCGCAGCGCGAGATCGACCGCCTGGACGAGGTGTGGACCCGGTTCAAGAACCTCAAGGTCCAGGACCTGGAGGGCGACGAGCTCCTCTACCGCGAGCTGCGTGACCGCTTCGGCACGTACTTCGACGGTTCGATGGGTGCCGCGGCGCTGCAGAAGCGCCTGGAGTCCTTCGACCTCGACGAAGAGGCCGAGCGCCTCCGCGAGATCATCCGCACCGGCAAGGGCCAGAAGAAGACCCGTGCGCTGAAGCGGCTGAAGGTCGTGTCTGCGTTCCTGCAGACCTCCAACAGCCCCAAGGGCATGGTCCTCGACTGCGTCCCGGTCATCCCGCCGGACCTTCGCCCGATGGTGCAGCTGGACGGTGGCCGCTTCGCGACCTCCGACCTGAACGACCTGTACCGCCGTGTGATCAACCGCAACAACCGCCTGAAGCGCCTTCTCGACCTCGGTGCGCCCGAGATCATCGTGAACAACGAGAAGCGCATGCTCCAGGAGGCCGTCGACGCGCTCTTCGACAACGGCCGTCGTGGCCGCCCGGTGACGGGCCCCGGCAACCGTCCGCTGAAGTCGCTGTCCGACATGCTCAAGGGCAAGCAGGGTCGCTTCCGTCAGAACCTGCTCGGCAAGCGCGTGGACTACTCGGCGCGTTCCGTGATCGTCGTCGGTCCGCAGCTGAAGCTGCACCAGTGCGGTCTGCCGAAGGCCATGGCGCTGGAGCTCTTCAAGCCGTTCGTGATGAAGCGCCTGGTCGACCTGAACCACGCGCAGAACATCAAGAGCGCCAAGCGGATGGTCGAGCGCGGCCGCACGGTCGTGTACGACGTCCTGGAAGAGGTCATCGCGGAGCACCCGGTTCTGCTGAACCGTGCGCCCACGCTGCACCGCCTCGGCATCCAGGCCTTCGAGCCGCAGCTGGTCGAGGGCAAGGCCATCCAGATCCACCCGCTCGTCTGCACCGCGTTCAACGCGGACTTCGACGGTGACCAGATGGCCGTGCACCTGCCGCTCTCCGCGGAGGCGCAGGCCGAGGCCCGCATCCTGATGCTGTCCTCGAACAACATCCTCAAGCCCGCCGACGGCCGTCCGGTGACGATGCCGACCCAGGACATGGTCCTTGGTCTGTTCTTCCTCACCACCGACGGCGAGCTGCGGAACGTGAAGGGCGAGGACCGCTCCTTCGCGTCCGTCGCCGAGGCGATCATGGCGTTCGACGCCGGCGAGCTCTCGCTGCAGTCGCGCGTGGACATCCGCTTCCCGGTGGGCACCATCCCGCCGCGCGGCTGGACCCCGCCGGCGCAGGAGGAGGGCGAGCCGGAGTGGCAGCAGGGTGACAGCTTCCGGCTGAAGACGACCCTGGGCCGCGCGCTCTTCAACGAGCTGCTGCCCGAGGACTACCCGTTCGTCGACTACGAGATCGGCAAGAAGCAGCTCTCCGAGATCGTCAACGACCTCGCCGAGCGCTACCCCAAGGTCATCGTGGCGGCGACGCTCGACAACCTGAAGGCGGCCGGCTTCTTCTGGGCGACCCGTTCCGGTGTCACCGTGGCCATCTCCGACATCGTCGTGCCGGACGCGAAGCGCGCGATCGTCAAGGGCTACGAGGACCAGGACGAGAAGGTCCAGAAGCAGTACGAGCGTGGTCTGATCACCAAGGAAGAGCGCACGCAGGAGCTCATCGCGATCTGGACCAAGGCGACCAACGAGGTCGCCGAGGCGATGAACGCGAACTTCCCGAAGACCAACCCGGTCTCGATGATGGTGAACTCGGGCGCCCGAGGCAACATGATGCAGATGCGTCAGATCGCCGGTATGCGTGGTCTGGTGTCGAACGCCAAGAACGAGACGATCCCGCGTCCCATCAAGGCGTCCTTCCGTGAGGGCCTGTCCGTGCTGGAGTACTTCATCTCCACGCACGGTGCCCGTAAGGGTCTGGCGGACACCGCCCTGCGTACCGCCGACTCGGGTTACCTCACCCGTCGTCTGGTCGACGTCTCGCAGGACGTCATCATCCGCGAGGAGGACTGCGGCACCGACCGCGGCCTCAGGCTCCAGATCGCGGAGGTCGGCGCGGACGGCGTGCTGCGCAAGGCCGACAACGTCGAGACCAGCGTGTACGCCCGTGCGCTGGCCGAGGACATCACCGTCGACGGCAAGGTGCTGGCCCCGGCCAACACCGACCTCGGCGACGTCCTCATCGACGAACTGGTCAAGCACGGTGTCTCCGAGGTCAAGACCCGCTCGGTCCTGACCTGTGAGTCCGCCGTCGGCACCTGCGCCATGTGCTACGGCCGCTCGCTGGCCACCGGCAAGCTGGTCGACATCGGTGAGGCGGTCGGCATCATCGCCGCCCAGTCCATCGGTGAGCCCGGCACGCAGCTGACGATGCGTACCTTCCACACCGGTGGTGTGGCCGGTGACGACATCACCCAGGGTCTGCCCCGTGTCGTCGAGCTCTTCGAGGCTCGTACGCCGAAGGGTGTCGCCCCGATCTCCGAGGCCCAGGGCCGCGTGCGGATCGAGGAGACCGAGAAGACCAAGAAGATCGTCATCACTCCGGACGACGGCAGCGACGAGACGGCGTTCCCGATCTCCAAGCGCGCCCGTCTGCTGGTCAGCGAGGGCGAGCACGTCCAGGTGGGCCAGAAGCTCACCGTGGGTGCCACCAACCCGCACGACGTGCTGCGGATCCTCGGTCAGCGCGCGGTCCAGGTCCACCTGGTCGGCGAGGTCCAGAAGGTCTACAACTCGCAGGGTGTGTCGATCCACGACAAGCACATCGAGATCATCATCCGGCAGATGCTGCGCCGTGTGACGATCATCGAGTCGGGCGACGCGGAGCTGCTGCCCGGCGAGCTGGTCGAGCGTTCGAAGTTCGAGACCGAGAACCGTCGTGTGGTCCAGGAAGGCGGCCACCCGGCCTCCGGCCGTCCGCAGCTGATGGGTATCACCAAGGCCTCGCTGGCGACGGAGTCCTGGCTGTCGGCCGCCTCCTTCCAGGAGACGACCCGAGTGCTGACGGACGCGGCGATCAACGCCAAGTCCGACAGCCTCATCGGCCTCAAGGAGAACGTCATCATCGGTAAGCTCATCCCGGCCGGTACGGGTCTGTCCCGCTACCGCAACATCCGGGTCGAGCCCACCGAAGAGGCCAAGGCCGCGATGTACTCGGCCGTCGGCTACGACGACATCGACTACTCGCCGTTCGGCACCGGCTCCGGCCAGGCCGTCCCGCTGGAGGACTACGACTACGGTCCGTACAACCAGTAAGGCGTACGTCAGCTGAAGGGCGGTCACCTCGCTTCGCGCGGGGTGGCCGCCCTTCGGCATGTCAGCGGGCGGTGAGCTGGACGAAGGTCACGACCGCGGTGGCGATCGCGGCAAGCACGCCGATGCTGGCGAGCGGCCAGCGTGAGCGTTCCAGCGACTCCACGCGCCGTTCGTGGTCGGCGAGTTGTCTGTCGGCCTGGTCGCAGCGCTGGACCACGAGCGCGAGCGAGCCGTCGACCCGGGCGAGGCGGGAGTCCAGGGTGCCGCGCAGGCGCTCCAGCTCCACCGCGACGGCGAGCGAGTCGTTCGGGTCAGGGTCGGTGCCGGCCTGGTTCCGCGAGTTGGCGGGGCCCACGTTGCGTCATCTCCTTGGGGATCTGTTCGAGTACGGGGTTCGGGGGAGGGGAGCGGTCTTCGGGGCCGCGTCAGGGCTGTGTCATGGCCGTTCGGTGTCCGGGTGCGGGCGGGCCGGCTGGGGGCCGGAGAGGGGCGGGAAGGGGAGGACCGTCGCGTCGGCGGGGGTGCCGGGGCGGGGCCTGTGCCGGTCCGCCGCCTCCGCTCTGCGGCGCTCGTCGTGTTCGCCGCGGTCGCGCCAGCCCTGGCCGTACGCGGTGAACTCCCGTCGCTCGATCTCCGTCCGTGTGGTGATCACCAGGTCCGGCGGAATCGGACGGCCCTTGAGGTGGGCGGCAAGGGCCCGGCGCAGCTCGGCGCTTGTCCCGGCCTCGTCGGTCTCGTTCCGTTCCGTGTCGTCGTCCCTGGTCATGAGGCCCTCGTATCCCTCCGTACCGTGCGGACCCTCGCTCTGTTCCACTCCGTTCGAATCGAACAAGTGAGCGATAGCTGTTCGCAGGGTACTCCACGCGCGTGCCCGCGCGGGGGAGAAACGGAAGCGATCACCTCCGGTGGGGTGCGGTGGGTGCGGACATGCGAAACGGCGGGCTGTTCCCCGATGCCCGGGTACAGCTCCGCCGCTGTCTCTACTGTGACATGTTGCGAGCGCGCTCGCAACTGGTTCGATCAGTCGGCCGCGAGGGTCCCGGCATCACTCTCGTCCGGCAGAAACTGCTCGACCACCCGTACGAACATGTCCCGCCGGTCGGCCGGTACGCCCAGCAGCTCGGCGACCTCCTCGGGAGTGGGCCGGCGGCCGGGCTCGGCGCCCGTGGCGGGGAAGAGCGGTCGCTCGTGCGGGTCGGCCAGCTCCTCGGCGGTCAGCCGTCCTGAGCGGATGAGCAGGTCGCGCACCGGCACCCCGAGCACGCGGGCGAGCCGGCGCGTGGTCTCCAGGTCAGGCATGCTCTGGCGCTGCAGCAGGCGAGTGACGGCGGCGCGGTGCACGCCCGCCTCGTCCGCGATCCGCGACTTGCCGCCGCCGCGCGGACTGTCGATGTCGTAGCCGCGGTCGCGCATCAGGCCCTCGACCCATGTGGCGAACGCGTCCAGATCCGGACTGGTCATCTGTCTGCTCGCTTCCCTAGGCGGGGACGTCCAGTTTGCTTGCGCGCGCGGTACTACGTGCGCTCGTGCAAGCACCGAGTATAGAGGCGCGGATGTCGGATGGGCAGAGTGGCCGGAACTAGATTGCGTGCGCACTCGCAACATGTCAGGGTGGACGGCCCCTGAAAGCCCCCTTCTTTTCTCCCTTTCCTCCCGGACCGAGAGAGGCCATGGCTCCCACCACCCCCACCACGCCCACCACCCCCACCACCCCCACCGCCCAGGCCGCCCGCTGGATCGACCGGCTGCTCCAGCAACTCCCCGAACTGGTGGTGGAGTTAGCCCCTGCCCGCCCGGCACCGGCCCACCGTCCCGGCTCCCCGCCGTCGACCGGCCACGGCACCGCCCCCATCCGCGTCCACGTCTCCGACGCCCTCCGTGACATCACGGACGGCGTGTTCGAACTGGAGGAGGCCGTGTGCGACCGCCTCGGCCTGCCCCGCCCGCACCGCGCATCCGTGCCCGAGCGCCTCCGGCGTATCGCCGCGCTCCTCGACGGCATCGCCGCCGACCCGGTGCTGGCCGCGCTCGTGCGCGACGAGAGCCGGCGGCTGGCCAGGCGGTGCGCGCGGGCGCTGGGGGACACCGACACCGTCGTACGGGTGTCCGGGCGCTGCCCCCGGTGCGGCTCCGTCTCGCTGCGCGAGTTTCCCGAGCGGGGGGCCGTCCTCTGTGTGAATCCCGGGTGCGAGGCCGGGCCGGAGCGGCGGGGAAGGGACGAGGCGGTTCCCGGTGCCCTCGCCGCTCGGGAGGTCGGGGTCGCGCCCGCGACCATCCGCAAGTGGGTCCAACTCGGCCGGCTTCAGGTGGCCGGGCGGGCGGGGCGGGCGCGGCTGTTTCGGCTGGCGGACGTGTTCGCGGCCGAGCGGGCGGCGCGGAGCGGCCCGCGGGGCCGGGGTGTTTCGAGTGACGGCCCCTGACGGCAGGGCGTCCGATGCCGCATCATGGAGGGACCTCGGGGGCGTTCGGGAGGTGCTCGGTGTCTCAACCGTCGTGGCAGCCGTGGCAGGACAAGGACGAGTCGTCGGTCAACGGCACGCCGTACGACACGCAGGGGAGAGACGCGTCCCGGCCGTCCTCCCACCCGCACCTTCAGCCCCAGCCGTATCTCCAGCCCCAACCTCCCCAGCCGCAACCTCAACCGCACCTTCAGTCGTGGCAGACCCCCGCCGCCCACACCGCCCCCGCCATGCTCGCCTCGCACGCCGACCGCGAGCGGGCCGTGGACGTGCTCAGGGCGGGGTTCGGGGAGGGGCGGCTTGAGAAGGGGGAGTTCGACCGGCGGGTGGAGCGCGTGTACGCGGCCCGGACCGTCGGGGAGCTGTCGCTGCTCGTGGCCGACCTGCCGCTGGGTCCCGTACCGCATCCGGCGCCCGTCACCGCCGT
Source organism: Streptomyces sp. NPDC001002 (assembly GCF_053599215.1). NCBI lineage: Bacteria > Bacillati > Actinomycetota > Actinomycetes > Kitasatosporales > Streptomycetaceae > Streptomyces > Streptomyces sp. NPDC001002. The sequence goes on from NZ_JBSFLV010000089.1 coordinate 7,280, forward strand.
ACCGCGGACGTTTCTGCCCCAGCCGGTGCCGCGGACGAACGGGAAGGCGGTCGGGGCCGCCATCTGCGGGGTGCTGTGTCTGCCGACCTTCGGGCTGACCGGGATTCCGGCGGTGGTGCTCGGGCACACCGCGCGTACGGAGATCCGGCGGACCGGGGAGAGCGGCGACGGGCTCGCGCTGACCGGGCTCGTGCTCGGTTGGCTCTCCACGGCCGGGTGGGCGCTGCTGCTGACGCTGATGATTCTGGTGGGTGTCACGACCGGATGACGGCCTGATGACGACCGGGTCCGACGTGTGCGGAATGTGAAATCGAAGATCGACTACGGCGTAGGGGCTTGACACCGGAGGCCCGGCACTGTTGGTGCCGTCCATTTGTTTTGACCGCAGCGTATGAGCTAGGTACCCTCGGACCTTGTGCCTGGGGTGTGCCCTGGCCCTTGTGCGTGCCTTCGAACCGTACTCGGACCGTGAGCGGCCACCGCAATCTGCGCTCTTACTGCCTGGCGGCGGAAGTCTGCAGCATTCGACACACCCGACCGCGTGGGTCGGCGACGTTCCAGGTTAGCTTCACCATTCGGCACACAGAAACCGGAGAAGTAGTGCCTACGATCCAGCAGCTGGTCCGGAAGGGCCGGCAGGACAAGGTCGAGAAGAACAAGACGCCCGCACTCGAGGGTTCCCCTCAGCGTCGTGGCGTCTGCACGCGTGTGTTCACGACCACCCCGAAGAAGCCGAACTCGGCCCTGCGTAAGGTCGCGCGTGTGCGTCTGACCAGCGGGATCGAGGTCACGGCCTACATTCCGGGTGAGGGACACAACCTGCAGGAGCACTCCATCGTGCTCGTGCGCGGCGGCCGTGTGAAGGACCTGCCCGGTGTTCGCTACAAGATCATCCGCGGCTCCCTTGACACCCAGGGTGTCAAGAACCGCAAGCAGGCCCGCAGCCGCTACGGCGCCAAGAAGGAGAAGTAAGAATGCCTCGTAAGGGCCCTGCCCCGAAGCGCCCGGTCATCATCGACCCGGTCTACGGTTCTCCTCTTGTCACCTCCCTGATCAACAAGGTGCTGCTGAACGGCAAGCGCTCCACCGCCGAGCGGATCGTGTACGGCGCCATGGAGGGCCTGCGCGAGAAGACCAGCAACGACCCGGTCATCACGCTCAAGCGCGCGCTGGAGAACATCAAGCCCACGCTTGAGGTCAAGTCCCGCCGTGTCGGTGGCGCCACCTACCAGGTGCCGGTCGAGGTCAAGCCCGGCCGCGCCAACACGCTGGCGCTGCGCTGGCTGGTCGGTTACTCCCGCGCCCGTCGCGAGAAGACCATGACCGAGCGTCTGCTCAACGAGCTTCTGGACGCTTCGAACGGCCTCGGTGCGGCCGTCAAGAAGCGCGAGGACACGCACAAGATGGCCGAGTCCAACAAGGCCTTCGCGCACTACCGCTGGTAGTCGCTACCCACATCGAGACCGAGAGAAGACCGAAGCCTTATGGCTACTACTTCACTTGACCTGGCCAAGGTCCGCAACATCGGGATCATGGCCCACATCGACGCGGGCAAGACGACCACCACTGAGCGGATCCTCTTCTACACCGGCGTCAGCTACAAGATCGGTGAAGTCCACGACGGCGCTGCCACCATGGACTGGATGGAGCAGGAGCAGGAGCGTGGCATCACGATCACCTCTGCTGCGACCACCTGTCACTGGCCGCTTGAGGACGACGACTACACGATCAACATCATCGACACCCCGGGGCACGTGGACTTCACCGTCGAGGTGGAGCGTTCGCTGCGCGTCCTCGACGGTGCCGTCACGGTGTTCGACGGTGTCGCCGGCGTTGAGCCGCAGTCCGAGACGGTGTGGCGTCAGGCCGACCGTTACGGCGTGCCGCGCATCTGCTTCGTGAACAAGCTGGACCGTACCGGCGCGGAGTTCCACCGCTGCGTCGACATGATCAAGGACCGCCTCGGTGCGGTGCCCCTGATCATGCAGCTTCCGATCGGTGCCGAGATGGACTTCAAGGGCGTTGTGGACCTGGTCCGCATGAAGGCGCTCGTGTGGTCCGCCGAGGCCGCCAAGGGCGAGATGTACGACGTCGTCGACATCCCGGCCACGCACACCGAGGCTGCCGAGGAGTACCGCGGCAAGCTGGTCGAGGCCGTCGCGGAGAACGACGACGAGATCATGGAGCTGTTCCTGGAGGGCCAGGAGCCCACCGAGGAGCAGCTGTACGCCGCGATCCGTCGTGTCACCATCGCGTCCGGCAAGTCCAACGGCGTCACCGTCACCCCGGTGTTCTGTGGCACCGCGTTCAAGAACAAGGGCGTCCAGCCCCTGCTCGACGCGGTCGTGCGCTACCTGCCGACCCCCCTGGACGTCGAGGCCATCGAGGGCCACGACGTCAAGGACCCCGAGGTCGTCGTCAAGCGCAAGCCGTCCGTGGACGAGCCGCTGTCCGCGCTCGCGTTCAAGATCATGAGCGACCCGCACCTGGGCAAGCTCACCTTCGTCCGGGTGTACTCGGGCCGCCTGGAGACCGGCACCGCGGTGCTGAACTCCGTCAAGGGCAAGAAGGAGCGCATCGGCAAGATCTACCGCATGCACGCGAACAAGCGTGAGGAGATCGAAGCGGTGGGCGCCGGCGACATCGTCGCCGTCATGGGCCTGAAGCAGACCACCACCGGTGAGACGCTGTGCGACGAGAAGCAGCCGGTCATCCTGGAGTCCATGGACTTCCCGGCGCCGGTCATCCAGGTCGCCATCGAGCCCAAGTCCAAGGGCGACCAGGAGAAGCTGGGTGTCGCCATCCAGCGTCTCGCGGAGGAGGACCCCTCCTTCCACGTCCACTCGGACGAGGAGACGGGCCAGACCATCCTCGGTGGTATGGGCGAGCTGCACCTGGAGGTGCTGGTCGACCGTATGAAGCGCGAGTTCCGCGTCGAGGCGAACGTCGGCAAGCCGCAGGTCGCGTACCGCGAGACGATCCGCAAGGCCGTCGAGCGTCACGACTACACCCACAAGAAGCAGACCGGTGGTACCGGTCAGTTCGCCAAGGTGCAGATCGCGATCGAGCCGATCACCGAGTCCGACGGCCCGGCGTACGAGTTCGTGAACAAGGTCACCGGTGGCCGTATCCCGAGGGAGTACATCCCTTCGGTGGACGCCGGTGCGCAGGAGGCCATGCAGTTCGGCATCCTGGCCGGCTACGAGATGACGGGCGTCCGCGTCATTCTTCTCGACGGTGGCTACCACGAGGTCGACTCCTCCGAGCTCGCGTTCAAGATCGCCGGCTCGCAGGCCTTCAAGGAGGCCGCCCGCAAGGCCAGCCCCGTGCTCCTCGAACCGATGATGGCCGTCGAGGTCACCACGCCCGAGGACTACATGGGTGAGGTCATCGGCGACATCAACTCCCGCCGTGGTCAGATCCAGGCCATGGAGGAGCGTGCCGGTGCCCGCGTCGTGAAGGGCCTCGTGCCCCTCTCGGAGATGTTCGGCTACGTCGGCGACCTCCGCAGCAAGACCTCGGGTCGCGCAAGCTACTCGATGCAGTTCGACTCCTACGCCGAGGTTCCGCGGAACGTCGCCGAGGAGATCATCGCGAAGGCCAAGGGCGAGTAACACACCCCGTTTACACGCTTTAGGCTTGACACCGACCGCCGGGGCTCACCCGGGAGGGCAGACCCCGGCGGGCGGCACCCCAGCAAAGATCACCTGGCGCCGATGAGTAAGGCGTACCAGAACCACTCCACAGGAGGACCCAGTGGCGAAGGCGAAGTTCGAGCGGACTAAGCCGCACGTCAACATCGGCACCATCGGTCACATCGACCACGGTAAGACGACCCTCACGGCCGCCATTACCAAGGTGCTGCACGACGCGTTTCCGGACCTGAACGAGGCCTCGGCCTTCGACCAGATCGACAAGGCTCCTGAGGAGCGCCAGCGCGGTATCACGATCTCGATCGCGCACGTCGAGTACCAGACGGAGACCCGTCACTACGCCCACGTCGACTGCCCCGGTCACGCGGACTACATCAAGAACATGATCACGGGTGCTGCCCAGATGGACGGCGCCATCCTCGTGGTCGCCGCCACCGACGGCCCGATGCCGCAGACCAAGGAGCACGTGCTCCTGGCCCGCCAGGTCGGCGTTCCGTACATCGTCGTCGCCCTGAACAAGGCCGACATGGTGGACGACGAGGAGATCCTGGAGCTCGTCGAGCTCGAGGTCCGTGAGCTGCTCTCCGAGTACGAGTTCCCGGGCGACGACCTGCCGGTCGTCAAGGTCTCGGCGCTCAAGGCCCTTGAGGGCGACAAGGAGTGGGGCCAGTCCGTCCTCGACCTGATGAAGGCCGTCGACGAGAACATCCCGCAGCCCGAGCGTGACGTCGACAAGCCGTTCCTCATGCCCATCGAGGACGTCTTCACGATCACCGGTCGCGGTACGGTCGTCACCGGCCGTATCGAGCGTGGTGTCCTGAAGGTCAACGAGACCGTCGACATCATCGGCATCAAGACCGAGAAGACCACCACCACGGTCACCGGTATCGAGATGTTCCGCAAGCTGCTCGACGAGGGCCAGGCCGGTGAGAACGTCGGTCTCCTCCTCCGTGGCATCAAGCGCGAGGACGTCGAGCGCGGCCAGGTCATCATCAAGCCCGGCTCGGTCACCCCGCACACGGAGTTCGAGGCCCAGGCGTACATCCTGTCCAAGGACGAGGGTGGCCGTCACACGCCGTTCTTCAACAACTACCGTCCCCAGTTCTACTTCCGTACGACGGACGTGACCGGCGTCGTGACCCTCCCCGAGGGCACCGAGATGGTCATGCCGGGTGACAACACCGAGATGAAGGTGGAGCTCATCCAGCCCGTCGCCATGGAAGAGGGCCTGAAGTTCGCCATCCGTGAGGGTGGCCGGACGGTCGGCGCCGGCCAGGTCACCAAGATCAACAAGTAAGTCCCGTTGGTCTGACCCGGTAGCTCCAGCGCGAGTTGCGGAAAAGGTCCGTACGACTTCGGTCGTACGGACCTTTTCGTTTCCCGGGCCGTGGCGATGATTCCTGGGTGAAGTCTTGGAAAACCTTGTGAGGCGCCTCTTTGAGAACTGGGCCAATTCCGTGTGGCCGATGCACGGAATGTTCTTGTCTGCTCGCTGTGGGGTGGTTGTGACGGCCTAGCGTGGAGGGCTCGTAGGGCCGGCGGGGCCAGGACGCACACAGGGGATGGCTGGAGTCTGATGCGTGAGGCGCACAGCGGATCGTTGATCGTCACCGGCGGCAAGAAGGGCGGGGTCCCGCAGCAGCGGCAGCAGCTCGACGACGTGCCGACGCAGCAGCTGCGGACGGTACGGCCGGGACAGCGCACGACCGCCCCGAGTCTCCCGAGCACGCCGAGCGCCCCGGTCCGACGCGAACGCCCGCGCCTGTACGCCATCGACGGCATCCGTCTGGTCGCCGCGCTGATGGTGGCGGTGCACCACTACGCCGGCACGTACCGCGTGAACCAGCCGCACAACGCCATCTGGGACCGGCCGGTCTCCGACATCATGCCGACGGTGTTCCATGTCGCGACCTACGGCTGGATCGGCGTCGAGATCTTCTTCGTCATCAGCGGCTTCGTGATCTGCATGTCCTGCTGGGGCCGCACCCCGAGGCAGTTCTTCACCTCCCGGGTGATGCGGCTCTACCCGGCCTACTGGTTCGCCATCGTCTTCACGACGGCCGTGCTCGTCGCCCTGCCGGGCGTCTGGGACCGGCTCAAGCCCCGCGACATCCTCCTCAACTTCACGATGCTGCAAGCCGGTTCGAACGTGGCCAACGTCGACGGCGTCTACTGGACCCTCTGGTCGGAGCTCCGCTTCTACCTCCTCTTCCTCGTCGTCGTCGCCATGGGTCTGACGTACCGCAGGGTCGTGCTGTTCTGCTGTCTGTGGGGCGCGGCGGCGATGCTCGCGCCGGTCGCGAAGTTCCACCTGCTGGAGCTGATCGCCAACCCCGAGGGCGCCTGGTACTTCATCGCCGGCCTCGCCCTCTACCTCATGTACCGCTTCGGCCAGGACCTCCTGCTGTGGGGCATCCTCGGGATGGCCTGGCTGATGGGCCAGCGGGAACTGGGCCTGCGGATCGACAAGGTCGAGCATGTGTCCGGCTGGCGCGGAAGCGTGGTGATCTTCACGGTCTTCCTGCTGATCATGGTGGCGATCGCCCTCGGCGCGACGGACCGCATCCAGTGGAAGTGGCTGGTGACGGCCGGCGCGATGACGTATCCGCTGTATCTGATGCACTACGTGGCGGGTACGACGCTGATCCACCGGCTCAAGGACACGATGGACGCGCGGCTGCTGGTCGCGGCGGTCATCGCGGGCTTCATGGCGCTGAGCTGGCTCGTGCACCGGTTGGTGGAGCGGCCGGTGGCGGGGCTGATGAAGCGGGGCCTGGACACGTCGTTCGCGCGGCTGCGGAACGCGGGGTCGTAGGGGCGGAGTGCCGCTCCGGGACCGGGCGTTGTTCAGGACCGGCGCAGTACGTTCACCGCGGTGTCGAAGGCGGAGTCGCGGTTCTTGGCGAACTCCTCCTTCGTGAAGACCGGTTCGGTCAGCTGGGGCGGGATGCCGGTGCCGTCGAAGGTGCGGCCGGTGCGGGTCAGGAACTCCTCGTTGGGCAGCCAGGCGACCATGCCGTTCGGGAGCCGGCGGGCCATGGTGTCGGAGAAGACGCCCTGGGTGGCCTGCCCGATCCGGACCGTCCGCCCCGGCCGATCGATGAGGGCCTGGGTGAAGGTCTCGCCAGCGCTCACGGTGGAACCACCGGTGAGCAGGGCGACCGGCCCGGTGTAGCGGGGCGCGTGAGCCGGCGTGACGCGGATCGGCTCGGGCCGGGTGAACCGGGTCGGGTCGGCGGGGTCGTTGCGGGCGCGCTTGGCGTAGGCGACGTAGGGCGTGTCCGTGAGGCGCTCGGCGATGTGGATGCCGAGGGAGTCGGCGCCACCGCCGTTGACCCGGAGGTCGATGATCAGGCCGCGGAGGTGCCGGGTGCGGTCGGGGGTGAGTACGGCGGTCAGGGCGCGGTCGAGTTCGGCGAGGTCGGCGGCGTAGGAGTGGTCGTGGGGGTTGTAGCCGGAGAAGGAGGCGATACGCAGGTATCCCAAGGTGCCGGTTTCACCCTTGAGATCGGCGTAGGTGATCAATCCGTCGGCGAACTCCTGCACGGGTGAGGCGCCCTTGAGGTCCCGCGCGATGACGAACTTCCGTACCTTGTCGTTGAGTTCCGGGCCGGGGATCTCGGTGCCGGGGCGGCCGACGCCGTAGTGGCGGTCGCCGTCCTGGACGACGACATGGGCGTCGTGCAGGGGCTTCACCATCCGGCTGAAGAGTGCGAAGAGCTGGTCGCGGGTGGTGTCCGCGTGGACCTGGGGGCGGTAACTGTCCCTGACGGCCTGCCAGTCGATGCCCTTGGCGGCGAAGAAGGGGTAGTTCTCCTCGAACGACTGCCAGAAGACGTCGAAGGCGGCGCGGGGGTCGTCGGCGGGGAGCGGGTGGGCGCAGTCGGCGGGGAGGGCGGCGACGCGGTGCAGCTGCCGATGGCCAACCGAACTGTCCGCGGAGAGGGTGGCGTGATCGCCGTCGGAGCCCGGCCGCACGGTGAGCACGGAACCGTCCGTCGTGTACGTCCACGGTCCCGTCCGTTCCGCGAAGTCGCCCTTGATACAGCTGACGGCGGTGGTCTGGTACTCCTGCATGCCGTCTTCGCCGAGGGCGAGCACGGTGCCGTAGCCGTCTGTGCGCCAGAGGGTGGGGGTGCGGGGGCCCTGGGGGGTGCCGGCGAAGGCGGCCGGGGCTGCGGCCGCGGCGAGGGTGAGGGCGACGGCCGGGGCGAGTGCGAGGGTGATGCGCACGGTGGGGTCCTCTCGAAGACGGTGTCTCCACGGTGCCGGGGAGATCATCGGGGGACCATCCGGCACGCTGGTGCTTGGGGGGTGGGGGGAACCCCAGGAGGCGGTGCCGTGGTGGCGACGGGAGGGGCGGTCGATCCGTGCGGCACGGAGAAGGCGTGAGGTGAGGGGAGGCATGGTGGATCCGGGCGCTGTGGTGTCGGTTTTTCCGGGAGTCGAGGAGTTCGCGGGTGTTCCTGATGCCTGGCACTGGTCGCCGGCGCCGGGGCTGGACTTCGCCGCGGCTCGCCCGGCGGCTTCGTCGAGTTCGAGAACCGGCAGGGCAGGTCTGGCGGGTGGAGTGGGACGACGGCTGGTTCCTGGGGGAGGAGAGCGGGGCTGTGGTTCGTCCGGTCGAGCTCGCCGAGCTTCTTCTCTTCGTGAGTGCACTGTTGCGTGACTGAACGGGGGCAGGGGTGTTCATGGGCGTCTGCCCGGCCGATCATCGGGAGTTGACCCGTATCCACGGCACGGGCTGTTTCGACGAGTTTCTGTGGGTCTTCGCTGACGGTGCGGCGAACGCCGAGCTCGATATCCGCCACCAGACCGAGCAGTTGCGGTCGATCCTCCGGGGCAGGTCGTTGGATGTGCTGAGGGGGGTGCTCGATGAGCACGGTGCCGGAGTCGAGGATCTGGTCCAGTGGGGCGTGACCGACAACGCCGACGTGTTGGCCTGGATCGCGGTGGGGGAGCCCGACGCCTGGCCGACGGTGATCATCCAGGCCGGACAGCTCGGTGCCGTCGTATCGCTCGAAGGCTCGACCGCCACGCTGCTCCGTCTTCTCACGGGGTCGTTGCGAGTGCCGTTCTTCCCGGAGGACTTCCCCAGCGAGCACCCGGAGTTCTCCGTGAACCCGTACGCGTGAGCGGCTCAATGGGTCAGCCGCGGCCCCAGCACCGGCAGCAGTCTGTCCCTCAGTAGGCGTCGGGCCGGTTCCGTGGAGAGCCACAGGAGTTTGTGGTGGGTGCCGTCGGTCATCGTCAGGGTCATGCCGGATGTGGTGGCGCCGCCGTGCAGGCGGGCGTGGTGGATGTCGGTGAAGGGGATGACCTTGTTCGTGCGGTGGGCGCGGCGGATCGCGTCCGGGTCGTGGGCGACGAGGCGGTACGGGTCCCGGGCTGTTACTCCGGAGCCGTTCTGGGAGTTCAGTACGGACTTCAGGAGGCCGCTGCGTACGCGGACCAGGTGGTCGGGGAGCAGCCACAGTTCGCCGTGGATCCAGTCCAGCCAACCCGTGGTGCAGGTGGCGGCCAGGAGTTTGGCGGGTTGCAGTCGGACGCGGGACGCCCGTGCCACCGCTTCGTCCAGTAACGCGCCCCAGGCGTCGATGGACCGGACCCGGCGTGGGTCTCGTATCGCTCCTGCTTCCGAGGTGAAGTGGAGGTGCGCCCAGCCGGTGTCGTGCAGTTCCACGGTGAGCATGACCTGCCAGGCGGGCGAGGTGAGTTGGACGGCCAGGTGGGCGCGGTCGTCCGTCCAGAGGGTGGGGGAGACCTCGTGGCCGGCCGCCGACCAGAGGGGGCTGCGGGCTTCGAGTTCCGTCGCGGCCTGGGCCAGGGCTATGCGCTGCGTCACGTCGGGATTCTGGCGGACGTGCAGGCCGTGCCGCCACGCCGGTGGCACCCGTGTTTGACCTGCGTCACTCCCGGGGTATTCTCTCCGGCTCGATTGGCCAGGGCCCTGCCCCATATGGCAGACTGTCGGAGTTGCTCGGTCGAGTGTTGATGCTGCGCGCCTCCCGCCGGGAGGACCGGAAGCGAGTCCCACAGTACTCGTCGCCCTAACTGCCGTAAGGCAGCGCTGGGGCGGACGTACGGGAATCTTTCGGGAAGTGCGGTGCGGCACCGGCCAGGCGCCCGGTGAACCTCTTTCTCAGGCAAGGGATGTTCGGACAAGGGACATCTGTGTCAGTGAAAGTGCGACACGCCCGACCGCGTGGGTCGGAGGAAGTCAGTGGAGCACCGGGTTCCAGAGCTGTAAAAGAGACAGGACTACTGAGTAGCCATGGCGGGACAGAAGATCCGCATCCGGCTCAAGGCCTACGACCACGAGGTCATCGACTCCTCGGCGAAGAAGATCGTCGAGACGGTGACCCGCACTGGTGCGTCGGTCGCGGGCCCGGTGCCGCTGCCCACTGAGAAGAACGTGTACTGCGTCATCAAGTCGCCGCACAAGTACAAGGACTCTCGCGAGCACTTCGAGATGCGCACGCACAAGCGCCTCATCGACATCCTCGACCCCACCCCCAAGACCGTTGACTCTCTGATGCGACTCGACCTCCCGGCCGGTGTCGACATCGAGATCAAGCTCTAGGGGTCGGTGAGCTGAAGATGGCAAAGCAGATCAAGGGCATCCTGGGCGAGAAGCTCGGCATGACGCAGGTGTGGGACGAGAACAACCGTGTTGTTCCCGTCACCGTCGTCAAGGCCGGACCCAACGTCGTGACCCAGGTCCGTACGAACGACAGTGACGGCTACGAGTCGGTCCAGATCGCCTTCGGCGAGATCGACCCGCGCAAGGTGAACAAGCCCCTCAAGGGTCACTTCGCCAAGGCCGATGTCACCCCGCGTCGCCACCTCGTCGAGATCCGCACCGCGGCCGCCTCCGAGTACACGCTCGGCCAGGAGATCACCGCTGAGGTGTTCGAGGCCGGCGTGAAGGTCGACGTGACCGGCAAGAGCAAGGGCAAGGGCTTCGCCGGTGTCATGAAGCGTCACAACTTCAAGGGCCTCGGCGCCGGACACGGCACCCAGCGCAAGCACCGCTCTCCCGGCTCCATCGGTGGCTGTGCCACCCCGGGCCGTGTGTTCAAGGGCCTCCGCATGGCGGGTCGTATGGGCAACGAGCGGGTCACCACCCAGAACCTGACCGTCCACGCCGTTGACGCGGAGAAGGGTCTGCTGCTCATCAAGGGCGCGGTTCCTGGTCCGAACGGCGGCCTCGTCCTGGTCCGCACTGCGGCCAAGGGGGCCTGAGGTAACCGATGAGCACTGTTGACATCCTTTCGCCGGCGGGCGAGAAGGCCGGATCCGTCGAGCTCCCCGCGGAGATCTTCGACGTCGAGAAGGTTTCCATCCCGCTGATCCACCAGGTAGTCGTCGCGCAGCTGGCCGCGGCCCGTCAGGGCACGCACAAGACCAAGCGTCGTGGCGAGGTCCGTGGTGGTGGCAAGAAGCCGTACCGCCAGAAGGGCACCGGCCGCGCCCGCCAGGGCTCGACCCGTGCGCCGCAGTTCGCCGGCGGTGGCGTCGTCCACGGCCCGCAGCCGCGTGACTACTCGCAGCGGACCCCGAAGAAGATGAAGGCCGCGGCCCTGCGCCACGCCCTCACCGACCGGGCCCGCCACAACCGCATCCACGTCGTCTCCGGACTCATCGAGGGCGACAACCCGTCCACGAAGTCCGCCCGGACGCTGTTCGGCAAGATCTCGGAGCGCAAGAACCTGCTCCTGGTCATCGAGCGCGCCGACGAGGCCGCGTGGCTGTCCGCCCGCAACCTGCCCCAGGTCCACATCCTGGAGCCGGGCCAGCTGAACACGTACGACGTTCTCGTCTCGGACGACGTGGTCTTCACCCAGTCCGCGTTCGAGTCCTTCGTGTCCGGCCCGAAGGCCAATGACACCGAAGGGAGCGAGGCCTGATGGCTACGCGCCACCCGAGCATCGCCGCCAAGGCGGCCAAGGCCGCCAAGGCCGCGCGCGTCGCGAAGGCCAAGCGCCACGCGACCGAGGGCAAGAACACCGTCGTCACGCCGCTCAGCAAGTCGTACACGGACCCCCGTGACGTGCTGCTGAAGCCGGTCGTGTCGGAGAAGAGCTACGCGCTCCTGGACGAGAACAAGTACACGTTCATCGTCGACCCGAACGCCAACAAGACCCAGATCAAGCAGGCCGTCCAGGCGGTCTTCTCGGTCAAGGTCACCGGGGTCAACACGATCAACCGCATCGGCAAGCGCAAGCGCACCAAGACCGGCTTCGGTCAGCGCGCGGGCAGCAAGCGAGCGATCGTGACCCTCGCAGAGGGCGACCGTATCGACATCTTCGGCGGTCCGTCCGCGTAAGCGGGTCGGATCGTCCGATATCGGACGAGGACTGAGAAATGGGAATCCGCAAGTACAAGCCGACTACGCCGGGCCGTCGTGGTGCCAGCGTCGCCGACTTCGTCGAGGTCACGCGGTCCACGCCGGAGAAGTCGCTGGTCCGCCCGCTGCACAGCAAGGGCGGCCGTAACAACGCCGGTCGTGTGACCGTTCGCCACCAGGGTGGCGGACACAAGCGCGCCTACCGTGTCATCGACTTCCGTCGCCATGACAAGGACGGCGTGCCGGCGAAGGTCGCGCACATCGAGTACGACCCCAACCGCACCGCGCGCATCGCGCTGCTGCACTACGCGGACGGCGAGAAGCGCTACATCCTCGCCCCGCGCAACCTGCAGCAGGGCGACCGCGTCGAGAACGGTCCCGGGGCCGACATCAAGCCGGGCAACAACCTGGCGCTGCGCAACATCCCGGTCGGTACGACGATCCACTCCGTGGAGCTTCGTCCGGGCGGCGGCGCCAAGTTCGCCCGCTCCGCCGGTGCCTCCGTGCAGCTGCTCGCGAAGGAGGGCTCGATGGCCCACCTCCGCATGCCGTCCGGTGAGATCCGCCTGGTCGACCAGCGCTGCCGCGCCACGGTCGGCGAGGTCGGCAACGCCGAGCAGAGCAACATCAACTGGGGCAAGGCCGGCCGCAAGCGCTGGCTGGGCGTCCGCCCGACCGTTCGCGGTGTGGCGATGAACCCGGTCGACCACCCGCACGGTGGTGGTGAGGGCAAGACCTCCGGTGGTCGCCACCCGGTCAGCCCGTGGGGTCAGAAGGAGGGTCGTACTCGTTCGCCGAAGAAGGCTTCGAACAAGTACATCGTCCGCCGCCGCAAGACGAACAAGAAGCGCTAGGAGCGGGTTTAGATGCCGCGCAGTCTCAAGAAGGGGCCCTTCGTCGACGAGCACCTCGCCAAGAAGGTGGATGCTCAGAACGAAGCCGGTTCCAAGAACGTCATCAAGACCTGGTCCCGCCGCTCGATGATCGTCCCGGCCATGCTGGGCCACACGATCGCGGTGCACAACGGCAAGACCCACATCCCGGTGTTTGTCACCGAGTCGATGGTCGGCCACAAGCTCGGCGAGTTCTCGCCGACGCGCACCTTCCGGGGTCACGTCAAGGACGACCGGAAGTCGAAGCGCCGCTAGCGCGGGGTGACTGACCATGACAAACACTGAAGGGACAACCATGGAAGCCAGGGCCCAGGCGCGGTACATCCGCGTCACGCCCATGAAGGCCCGCCGCGTGGTGGACCTCATCCGTGGCATGGACGCCACGGAGGCTCAGGCGGTCCTGCGTTTCGCCCCGCAGGCCGCGAGCGTGCCGGTCGGCAAGGTGCTCGACAGCGCCATTGCCAACGCCGCGCACAACTACGACCACACCGACGCCGACAGCCTCTTCATCTCCGAGGCGTACGTCGACGAGGGTCCGACCCTGAAGCGGTTCCGGCCGCGCGCCCAGGGCCGTGCCTACCGGATCCGCAAGCGGACCAGCCACATCACCGTGGTCGTCAGCAGCAAGGAAGGAACCCGGTAATGGGCCAGAAGGTAAACCCGCACGGGTTCCGGCTCGGCATCACCACGGACTTCAAGTCCCGGTGGTACGCCGACAAGCTGTACAAGGACTACGTCAAGGAAGACGTCGCCATCCGTCGGATGATGACGTCCGGCATGGAGCGCGCCGGCATCTCGAAGGTGGAGATCGAGCGCACCCGTGACCGTGTGCGTGTGGACATCCACACCGCGCGTCCGGGCATCGTCATCGGCCGCCGTGGCGCCGAGGCCGACCGCATCCGCGGTGACCTGGAGAAGCTGACCGGCAAGCAGGTCCAGCTCAACATCCTTGAGGTCAAGAACCCGGAGACGGACGCTCAGCTGGTGGCCCAGGCCGTCGCCGAGCAGCTCTCCTCCCGCGTCTCCTTCCGCCGTGCCATGCGCAAGAGCATGCAGTCGGCGATGAAGGCCGGCGCCAAGGGCATCAAGATCCAGTGCGGCGGTCGCCTCGGCGGCGCCGAGATGTCCCGCTCGGAGTTCTACCGCGAGGGCCGCGTGCCCCTGCACACGCTCCGCGCGAACGTGGACTACGGCTTCTTCGAGGCCAAGACGACCTTCGGCCGCATCGGCGTGAAGGTCTGGATCTACAAGGGCGATGTCAAGAACATCGCCGAGGTCCGCGCTGAGAACGCTGCCGCCCGTGCGGGTAACCGCCCGGCTCGCGGTGGCGGCGGCGCCGACCGTCCGGCCCGTGGTGGCCGTGGCGGCGGTGGCGAGCGGCGCGGTCGCAAGCCGCAGCAGGCTGCCGGTGCCGAGGCCCCCAAGGCCGAGGCTCCCGCCGCCGCCGCTCCGGCTGAGAGCACCGGAACGGAGGCCTGACCGACATGCTGATCCCCCGTAGGGTCAAGCACCGCAAGCAGCACCACCCCAAGCGCCGCGGCGAGGCCAAGGGCGGTACGACGGTTGCGTTCGGCGAGTACGGCATCCAGGCCCTCACTCCGGCGTACGTGACCAACCGCCAGATCGAGGCGGCCCGTATCGCGATGACCCGCCACATCAAGCGTGGCGGCAAGGTCTGGATCAACATCTACCCGGACCGCCCGCTGACGAAGAAGCCTGCCGAGACCCGCATGGGTTCCGGTAAGGGTTCTCCGGAGTGGTGGATCGCGAACGTGCACCCGGGCCGGGTCATGTTCGAGCTGTCCTACCCCAACGAGAAGATCGCCCGTGAGGCCCTGACTCGCGCAGCCCACAAGCTGCCGATGAAGTGCCGGATCGTCAAGCGCGAGGCAGGTGAAGCGTGATGTCGGCCGGTACCAAGGCGTCCGAGCTGCGCGAACTGGGTGACGAGGAGCTTCTGGCGAAGCTCCGCGAAGCCAAGGAAGAGCTGTTCAACCTCCGCTTCCAGGCGGCGACGGGTCAGCTCGAGAACCACGGTCGGCTCAAGGCCGTCCGCAAGGACATCGCGCGGATCTACACCCTGATGCGTGAGCGCGAGCTGGGCATCGAGACGGTGGAGAGCGCCTGATGAGTGAGAACAACGTGACTGAGCAGACCGCAGAGGCCCGCGGCTTCCGCAAGACCCGTGAGGGTCTCGTCGTCAGCGACAAGATGGACAAGACCGTCGTCGTCGCCGTCGAGGACCGCGTGAAGCACGCGCTGTACGGCAAGGTCATCCGCCGTACAAACAAGCTCAAGGCCCACGACGAGCAGAACGCCGCAGGCGTCGGCGACCGTGTCCTCCTCGCGGAGACCCGGCCGCTGTCCTCGACGAAGCGCTGGCGCATCGTCGAGATCCTCGAAAAGGCCAAGTAAATCTCCTGCGGGCATCCCCGCAGGACAGTTCCGCCAGGCTCGGGGCGGGTGTGTGAGTTGCGCACCCGCCCCGGGAACCGGCAGACAAACAGGAGATAGACGTGATCCAGCAGGAGTCGCGACTGCGTGTCGCCGACAACACTGGTGCGAAGGAAATCCTTTGCATCCGTGTGCTCGGTGGCTCCGGTCGCCGCTACGCGGGCATCGGTGACGTCATCGTCGCCACCGTCAAGGACGCGATCCCCGGTGGCAACGTGAAGAAGGGTGACGTCGTCAAGGCGGTCATCGTTCGCACCGTCAAGGAGCGCCGCCGTCCGGACGGCTCGTACATCCGCTTCGACGAGAACGCCGCTGTCATTCTCAAGAACGACGGCGACCCTCGTGGTACCCGCATCTTCGGCCCGGTCGGGCGCGAGCTGCGCGAGAAGAAGTTCATGAAGATCATCTCGCTGGCTCCGGAGGTGCTGTAAGCATGAAGATCAAGAAGGGCGACCTGGTTCAGGTCATCACCGGCAAGGACAAGGGCAAGCAGGGCAAGGTCATCGCGGCCTACCCCCGCGAGGACCGCGTCCTGGTCGAGGGTGTCAACCGGGTCAAGAAGCACACCAAGGCCGGCCCGACCGCTCGCGGTTCGCAGGCCGGCGGCATCGTCACGACCGAGGCGCCCGTCCACGTCTCCAACGTCCAGCTGGTCGTTGAGAAGGACGGCAACAAGGTCGTCACGCGTGTCGGTTACCGCTTCGACGACGAGGGCAACAAGATCCGCGTTGCCAAGCGGACGGGTGAGGACATCTGATGGCTACCACCACCACTCCGCGTCTCAAGACGAAGTACCGCGAGGAGATCGCGGGCAAGCTGCGTGACGAGTTCAAGTACGAGAACGTCATGCAGATCCCCGGCCTCGTCAAGATCGTGGTCAACATGGGTGTCGGCGACGCCGCCCGTGACTCCAAGCTCATGGACGGTGCCGTCCGTGACCTGACCACCATCACCGGTCAGAAGCCGGCCATCACCAAGGCCCGCAAGTCCATCGCGCAGTTCAAGCTGCGCGAGGGTCAGCCGATCGGTGCCCACGTCACGCTCCGTGGCGACCGCATGTGGGAGTTCCTGGACCGCACCCTGTCGCTCGCGCTCCCGCGCATCCGCGACTTCCGCGGTCTGTCCCCCAAGCAGTTCGACGGCCGTGGCAACTACACCTTCGGTCTCACGGAGCAGGTCATGTTCCACGAGATCGACCAGGACAAGATCGACCGCGTCCGGGGTATGGACATCACCGTGGTCACCACGGCGACCAACGACGCCGAAGGCCGTGCCCTTCTCCGTCACCTCGGCTTCCCCTTCAAGGAGGCATAAGCGAGATGGCGAAGAAGGCTCTGATTGCCAAGGCTGCTCGTAAGCCCAAGTTCGGTGTGCGTGGCTACACGCGCTGCCAGCGCTGCGGCCGTCCGCACTCCGTGTACCGCAAGTTCGGCCTGTGCCGCGTGTGCCTTCGTGAGATGGCCCACCGTGGCGAGCTGCCGGGCGTGACCAAGAGCTCCTGGTAATCCCTTCAGGGATTCCGGAGTCTCTCGGTAAGCAAAGGGTTTGGTCAGGAGCCCACCCCTCCATGGCTTAGGCTAGGAGGGTTGGGCGCTCTGACGCCCGTAAGACTTACTACGCCGTAGGTCCACCGTGCCGCACCCGCCCCGTCTCGGATCGGGGAGAGGGATGGCGCACCAGGAAACCCCGGCGAGAGAGGCCGAAGGCCACTTCATGACCATGACTGATCCGATCGCAGACATGCTTACGCGTCTGCGGAACGCGAACTCGGCGTACCACGACTCAGTGACGATGCCGGCGTCCAAGATCAAGTCTCACATCGCGGAGATCCTCCAGCAGGAGGGCTTCATCACGGGCTGGAAGGTCGAGGACGCCGAGGTCGGCAAGAACCTCGTTCTCGAGCTGAAGTTCGGCCCGAACCGTGAGCGCTCCATCGCGGGCATCAAGCGGATCTCCAAGCCCGGTCTCCGGGTGTACGCGAAGTCCACCAACCTGCCGAAGGTGCTCGGCGGCCTGGGTGTGGCGATCATCTCCACGTCCCACGGGCTCCTCACCGACAAGCAGGCCGGCAAGAAGGGCGTAGGCGGAGAAGTCCTCGCCTACGTCTGGTAGCGGAAAGGAATCGGAAGAAGCTATGTCGCGTATTGGCAAGCTCCCCATCACGGTTCCCGCCGGCGTGGACGTCACCATCGACGGCCGCACGGTGTCGGTCAAGGGCCCCAAGGGCACCCTGTCCCACACCGTTGCCGCGCCGATCGACATCGCCAAGGGTGAGGACGGCGTGCTCAACGTCACCCGCCCCAACGACGAGCGTCAGAACAAGGCCCTGCACGGCCTGTCCCGCACGCTGGTGGCGAACATGATCACCGGCGTGACCGAGGGTTACGTGAAGAAGCTCGAGATCAGCGGTGTCGGTTACCGCGTTGCGGCCAAGGGTTCGAACCTCGAGTTCGCGCTCGGCTACAGCCACTCGATCACCGTCGAGGCGCCCGAGGGCATCTCGTTCAAGGTCGAGAACCCGACGCACTTCTCGGTCGAGGGCATCGACAAGCAGAAGGTCGGCGAGGTTGCGGCCAACATCCGCAAGCTGCGCAAGCCCGACCCGTACAAGGCCAAGGGTGTCAAGTACGAGGGCGAAGTCATCCGCCGCAAGGTCGGAAAGGCGGGTAAGTAAGCCATGGCATACGGACAGAAGATCCTGAAGGGCGACGCCTACAAGCGCGCCGCGATCAAGCGCCGTCACATCCGGATCCGCAAGCGGATCAACGGAACGGCGGAGCGTCCCCGTCTGGTCGTTACCCGCTCCAACCGCCACATCGTGGCCCAGGTGATCGACGACATCAAGGGTCACACCCTGGCGTCGGCGTCCACCCTGGACACCACGGTGCGTGGTGGCGAGGGCGACAAGTCCACGCAGGCGAAGCAGGTCGGCGCTCTTGTCGCCGAGCGTGCCAAGGCCGCCGGTGTCGAGGCAGTTGTGTTCGACCGCGGTGGCAACCAGTACGCCGGGCGCATCGCCGCTCTGGCGGACGCCGCCCGCGAGGCCGGGCTCAAGTTCTGAGCCGCCGTAGCTAGCGGATATAGAGAGAGGTAATTCCAATGGCTGGACCCCAGCGCCGCGGTGGCGGTGCCGGTGGCGGCGAGCGGCGGGACCGGAAGGGCCGTGACGGCGGCGCAGCTGCCGCCGAGAAGACCGCGTACGTTGAGCGCGTCGTCGCGATCAACCGCGTCGCCAAGGTTGTGAAGGGTGGTCGTCGCTTCAGCTTCACTGCGCTGGTCGTAGTGGGCGATGGCGATGGCACCGTGGGTGTCGGTTACGGCAAGGCCAAGGAGGTGCCGGCCGCCATCGCCAAGGGTGTTGAGGAGGCCAAGAAGCACTTCTTCAAGGTCCCCCGTATCCAGGGCACCATCCCTCACCCCATCCAGGGTGAGAAGGCTGCCGGCGTCGTTCTCCTCAAGCCGGCCTCGCCGGGTACCGGTGTTATCGCCGGTGGTCCCGTGCGTGCCGTCCTGGAGTGCGCCGGTATCCACGACGTGCTGTCGAAGTCGCTCGGCTCCGACAACGCCATCAACATCGTGCACGCGACCGTGGCGGCCCTCAAGGGCCTGCAGCGTCCCGAGGAGATCGCGGCCCGCCGTGGTCTGCCCCTCGAGGACGTCGCTCCCGCGGCTCTTCTCCGCGCACGTGCCGGGGCGGGTGCGTAATCATGGCGCAGCTCAGGATTACGCAGGTCAAGTCCTACATCGGCAGCAAGCAGAACCACCGTGACACCCTGCGTTCCCTTGGTCTCAAGGGCATCAGCTCGCAGGTCGTCAAGGAGGACCGCCCCGAGTTCCGCGGCATGGTTCGCCATGTCCGTCACCTCGTGACGGTCGAGGAGGTCGACTGATCATGGCGGAGAACAACCCGCTCAAGATCCACAACCTCCGTCCCGCCCCGGGCGCCAAGACCGCCAAGACCCGTGTGGGTCGTGGTGAGGCGTCGAAGGGTAAGACGGCCGGTCGTGGCACCAAGGGTACGAAGGCCCGTTACCAGGTTCCGGAGCGCTTCGAGGGTGGCCAGATGCCCCTCCACATGCGTCTTCCGAAGCTGAAGGGCTTCAAGAACCCGTTCAAGACCGAGTACCAGGTCGTGAACCTCGACAAGCTCTCCGCCCTCTACCCCGAGGGTGGCGAGGTCACCGTCGAGGGTCTCGTGGCCAAGGGCGCTGTTCGCAAGAACAGCCTCGTCAAGGTCCTCGGCCAGGGTGAGATCTCCGTGGCGTTGCAGGTGACGGTGGATGCCGTCTCCGGTTCCGCCAAGGAGAAGATCACCGCGGCCGGCGGTACCGTCACCGAGCTCGTCTGAACACCACAGGCGTCTCGATGACTTGAACGATCCCGACCGGGGATACCTCACAACGGGGTATCCCCGGTTGGTCGTTCCTAGGGAAGCGGTGTCGCCGGTAAGGTGGCCTGCGCTGTTCTTTTTCCTATTCGTCGAACCTCAAGACCGTCACCCTTGACGCAGTTGCGCGGGGGTCGCAGGAGGCACCGTGCTCACCGCGTTCGCCCGGGCGTTCAGGACGCCCGACCTGCGCAAGAAACTGCTCTTCACGCTCGGCATCATCGTGGTCTACCGGGTCGGTACCCACATTCCGATTCCCGGCGTCAACTACACGGCCGTCCAGCAGTGTGTGGACGAGGCCTCCGGCAACCAGGGCCTGTTCGGTCTGGTCAACATGTTCAGCGGCGGCGCGCTGCTGCAGATCACGATCTTCGCGCTGGGCATCATGCCCTACATCACCGCGAGCATCATCCTGCAGCTGCTGACCGTGGTGATCCCGCGCCTCGAAGCCCTCAAGAAGGAGGGCTCGGCAGGCACCGCGAAGATCACGCAGTACACGCGTTACCTGACCGTGGCGCTGGCCATCCTGCAGGGCACCGGCCTGGTGGCCACCGCCCGCAGCGGCGCTCTCTTCTCCGGCTGCACCGTCGCGTCGGGCATCGTCCCCGACCAGGCCATCTTCACCACCATCACGATGGTGATCTGCATGACCGCCGGTACGGCCGTCGTCATGTGGCTGGGCGAGCTCATCACCGACCGCGGCATCGGCAACGGCATGTCGATCCTCATGTTCATCTCCATCGCGGCGACCTTCCCGTCGGCGCTGTGGGCCATCAAGAAGCAGGGCACGCTGGCGGACGGCTGGATCGAGTTCGGCACCGTCATCGCCGTGGGTCTGGTCATGGTCGGCCTGGTCGTCTTCGTCGAGCAGGCCCAGCGCCGGATCCCGGTCCAGTACGCGAAGCGGATGATCGGCCGCCGTTCCTACGGCGGTACCTCGACCTACATCCCGCTGAAGGTCAACCAGGCCGGTGTCATCCCGGTCATCTTCGCGTCCTCGCTGCTCTACATCCCGGCGCTCATCGCGCAGTTCTCGGGAGGCAACTCCAGCTGGAAGACGTGGATCGAGCAGAACCTGACCAAGGGCGACCACCCGATCTACATCAGCATGTACTTCTTGCTGATCGTTTTCTTCGCGTTCTTCTACGTGGCGATCTCCTTCAACCCCGAAGAAGTCGCCGACAACATGAAGAAGTATGGTGGCTTCATCCCGGGCATCCGGGCTGGCCGACCGACCGCTGAGTACCTCTCGTACGTGCTCAACCGGATCACCTGGCCGGGTTCGCTGTATCTGGGTCTGATCGCTCTTGTACCGACGATGGCGTTGGTCGGCTTCGGGGCAAGCCAGAACTTCCCGTTCGGCGGGACCAGCATCCTCATCATCGTGGGTGTCGGTCTTGAGACGGTGAAGCAAATCGAGAGCCAGCTCCAGCAGCGCAATTACGAAGGGTTCCTCCGCTGATGCGAATCGTCCTCGTCGGGCCGCCGGGCGCCGGGAAGGGCACGCAGGCCACTCGGCTCGCCGAGAAGCTGCGCGTCCCGCACATCTCCACGGGTGACCTGTTCCGCGCCAACATCAGCCAGCAGACGGAGCTCGGGAAACTCGCGAAGTCCTACATGGACGCCGGCAACCTCGTACCCGACGAGGTGACCATCGCGATGGCCAAGGACCGTATGGAGCAGGCCGACGCGGAGAACGGCTTCCTCCTGGACGGTTTCCCGCGCAATGTCTCGCAGGCCGAGGCGCTCGACGAACTCCTCACCACCGAGGGCATCAAGCTGGACGCGGTGCTGGATCTCGAAGCACCCGAGGAAGAGGTCGTGAAGCGGATCGCCGGTCGGCGTATCTGCCGCAACGACTCGGCGCACGTCTTCCACGTGTCGTACAAGAAGCCGGCCAAGGAAGGCGTCTGTGACGTCTGCGGCGGCGAGCTGTACCAGCGGGACGACGACTCCGAGGCGACGGTCCGCACGCGCCTTGAGGTCTACCACACCCAGACCGAGCCGATCATCGACTACTACAAGGTCCAGGGCCTCGTGGTGACGATCGAGGCGATGGGTCCGGTGGACGAGGTCACGCAGCGGGCCCTGAAGGCCCTCAAGCGCGAGGACGACGACAAGTAGTCGCAGTCCGATCCGGCCGTGACGCCCTGCCCCAGACTCTGTCCGGGGCACCCAGGGCGTCGCGGCCGTAGTGTTGTGTACGTATCCGAATGACGTGAGTGACGGAGAGCGCAGGCCCCCCATGGTGCAGATCAAGAGCCCCGAGCAGATCGCCAAGATGCGTGAGGCGGGCCTGGTCGTCGCCGCCATCCATGCGGCCACGCGCGAGGCGGCGGTGCCCGGGGCCACGACCAAGGATCTGGACCAGGTCGCGCGCAAGGTGCTCGCCGAGCACGACGC
This sequence comes from Streptomyces sp. NPDC001002, assembly GCF_053599215.1. Classification (NCBI taxonomy): domain Bacteria; kingdom Bacillati; phylum Actinomycetota; class Actinomycetes; order Kitasatosporales; family Streptomycetaceae; genus Streptomyces; species Streptomyces sp. NPDC001002. The sequence continues at coordinate 29,420 of NZ_JBSFLV010000089.1, forward strand.
CAAGCCGAACTTCCTTGGCTACGGCGGCTTTCCGGCCACGATCTGCACGTCCGTGAACGAGGTCGTCGTGCACGGCATCCCGTCCGACGAGGTCGTCCTCAAGGACGGCGACATCATCTCCATCGACTGCGGCGCGATCATCGACGGCTGGCACGGCGACGCGGCGTACACGGCGTTCGTGGGCTCGGGGCACGCCCCGGAGCTGATCGAGCTGTCCCGGGTCACCGAGGAGTCGATGTGGGCCGGCATCGCCGCGATGAAGGTCGGCAACCGACTGGTCGACGTGTCCCGCGCCATCGAGACGTACATCCGCCGGCAGCCGAAGCCGGGGGGCGGGAAGTACGGGATCGTCGAGGACTACGGCGGGCACGGCATCGGCACCGAGATGCACATGGACCCGCACCTGCTGAACTACGTCGAGAAGCGGCGGGGCAAGGGGCCCAAGCTGGTCCCCGGGTTCTGCCTCGCGATCGAGCCGATGGTGTCCCTCGGCACGCCCAAGACCGAGGTCCTCGCGGACGACTGGACGGTCATCACGACGGACGGCACGTGGTCGTCCCACTGGGAGCACTCGGTGGCTCTGACGGAGGACGGGCCGCTGGTGCTCACGGCTCCTGACGGCGGCAAGGCGAAGCTCGCGGAGCTCGGGATCACGGCTGCGCCGGATCCTCTTGCTTAAGGATCTTGCAGGTGGGGCATCCTTCCTCGATTCGTCTTTCCGAGTGGCCTGACGTAGACTGACTCGTCGGCTCTCGTGCAGCCGCATGTCCGCATGCACCCTCAAAGGGGAAGCACTTGAGTCGATCAAGGTAGTCGATTCGAAGGGCGAAGCGTGGCCAAGAAGCAAGGTGCCATCGAGATCGAGGGCACTGTCGTCGAGTCTCTTCCGAACGCCATGTTCAAGGTCGAGCTCCAGAACGGCCACCAGGTCCTGGCACACATCAGCGGCAAGATGCGTATGCACTACATCCGCATCCTCCCTGACGACCGGGTCGTGGTGGAGCTGTCTCCGTACGACCTGACGCGTGGCCGGATCGTCTACCGCTACAAGTAGATCCCTCTGACTCGGAGAGCCTCAGTCCCATGAAGGTCAAGCCGAGCGTCAAGAAGATCTGCGACAAGTGCAGGGTGATCCGCCGTCACGGTCGGGTCATGGTCATCTGCGAGAACCCGCGCCACAAGCAGCGCCAGGGCTGACGCACGACTGACCGTTCCCTCTGCATCGATATCGCAGAGATTCGCGCGACGCGAGCAAAGCAAGTTCATACGCAGGACCCAGGCGTAGTAGGCGCCTGATACCCCCGGCTCGGAGGCTGGGGACCTGTTCCGTACCAACTCTTCAGCTGCATCTTTTGAACAGCGCGAAGAGGCCGGCGGACGGGAACCGGTTCTGTGGAAGACCTCCGAAGATCACCAGGAGCCATTGAATGGCACGCGTTTCCGGTGTCGACATCCCGCGCGAAAAGCGCGTGGAGGTCGCCCTCACCTACGTGTTCGGCATTGGTCGGACCCTTTCCCAGCTGACGCTGGCCGAGACCGGCATCGACCCCAACACCCGCGTTCGCGACCTCTCGGAAGAGCAGCTCGTCGCGATTCGTGAGTACGTCGACGCCAACATCAAGACCGAGGGTGACCTCCGTCGCGAGATCCAGGCCGACATCCGCCGCAAGGTCGAGATCGGTTGCTACCAGGGTCTCCGTCACCGTCGTGGTCTGCCCGTCCGCGGTCAGCGCACCAGCACGAACGCCCGTACCCGCAAGGGCCCGCGTCGCGCCATCGCCGGCAAGAAGAAGCCGGGCAAGAAGTAGTCCGCAGCGGACAACGCTTCATCAGCGGTCTTCGCTGTAGGACCGACCACCTCCCCGTAGGAGTTATAGATGCCCCCCAAGGGTCGTCAGGGCGCTGCCAAGAAGGTGCGCCGCAAGGAAAAGAAGAACGTCGCTCACGGCCACGCGCACATCAAGAGCACGTTCAACAACACCATCGTCTCGATCACGGACCCCTCGGGCAACGTGATCTCCTGGGCCTCCGCCGGCCACGTCGGCTTCAAGGGCTCGCGCAAGTCCACCCCCTTCGCCGCGCAGATGGCCGCCGAGTCGGCCGCCCGTCGCGCGCAGGAGCACGGCATGCGCAAGGTCGACGTCTTCGTGAAGGGCCCGGGCTCCGGTCGCGAGACCGCGATCCGCTCCCTCCAGGCCACCGGTCTTGAGGTCGGCTCCATCCAGGACGTCACCCCCACCCCGCACAACGGCTGCCGTCCGCCCAAGCGCCGCCGCGTCTGACGCACGGCTGTCTCAGGTTTCGGGCGGTACGGCACTCCGGTGCCGTGCCGCCCGTACCCTTGAAGTACTAGTCGGACATCAAATAGTGGGTGTCCATGACTGAAGGATTCACTTCATGCTGATCGCTCAGCGTCCCTCGTTGACCGAAGAGGTCGTCGACGAGTTCCGCTCCCGGTTCGTGATCGAGCCGCTGGAGCCGGGCTTCGGCTACACCCTCGGCAACTCCCTCCGCCGTACGCTCCTCTCCTCGATTCCCGGTGCCGCTGTCACCAGCATCCGGATCGACGGCGTTCTGCACGAGTTCACCACCGTGCCGGGCGTCAAGGAGGACGTCACCGACCTGATCCTCAACATCAAGCAGCTGGTCGTGAGCAGTGAGCACGACGAGCCCGTGGTGATGTACCTGCGCAAGCAGGGCCCGGGTCTGGTCACCGCCGCCGACATCGCGCCCCCGGCCGGTGTCGAGGTGCACAACCCCGACCTCGTCCTGGCCACGCTCAACGGCAAGGGCAAGCTGGAGATGGAGCTCACGGTCGAGCGTGGCCGTGGTTACGTCTCCGCCGTCCAGAACAAGCAGGTCGGTCAGGAGATCGGGCGCATCCCGGTCGACTCGATCTACTCGCCGGTTCTGAAGGTCACGTACAAGGTCGAGGCCACGCGTGTCGAGCAGCGGACCGACTTCGACAAGCTGATCGTCGACGTCGAGACGAAGCAGGCCATGCGGCCGCGCGACGCCATGGCGTCCGCAGGTAAGACCCTGGTGGAGCTGTTCGGTCTCGCGCGCGAGCTGAACATCGACGCCGAGGGCATCGACATGGGCCCGTCCCCCACGGACGCCGCCCTGGCTGCGGACCTCGCTCTGCCGATCGAGGAGCTGGAGCTCACGGTCCGCTCCTACAACTGCCTCAAGCGTGAGGGCATCCACTCCGTGGGTGAGCTCGTGGCTCGTTCCGAGGCCGACCTCCTCGACATTCGTAACTTCGGTGCGAAGTCCATCGACGAGGTCAAGGCGAAGCTGGCCGGCATGGGCCTGGCCCTGAAGGACAGCCCGCCCGGATTCGACCCGACGGCCGCTGCCGACGCCTTCGGCGCCGACGACGACGTGGACGCGGGTTTCGTGGAGACCGAGCAGTACTGATCGGTTGTTGCCGGTGAGCATCCGCTCATCGGGTCCTGACCCCGGTACCTGATACGGCCGGGGCAGATACCAAGGAGAAAGACATGCCGAAGCCCACCAAGGGTGCCCGTCTGGGCGGCAGTGCCGCGCACGAGAAGCTGCTTCTTGCGAACCTCGCGAAGTCGCTGTTCGAGCACGGCCGTATCACCACCACCGAGGCGAAGGCGCGCCGGCTGCGGCCGTACGCCGAGCGGCTGATCACCAAGGGCAAGAAGGGCGACCTTCACAACCGCCGTCAGGTGCTTCAGGTGATCACGGACAAGAGCGTCGTCCACACGCTCTTCACCGAGATCGGTCCGCGCTACGAGAACCGTCCCGGTGGGTACACCCGTATCACCAAGATCGGTAACCGTCGGGGCGACAACGCGCCCATGGCTGTCATCGAGCTGGTGGAGGCCCTGACGGTCGCGCAGGCTGCGACTGGCGAGGCCGAGGCCGCCACCAAGCGTGCCGCCAAGGACGCCGAGGCTCCCGTCGAGACCAAGGTCGAGGAGACCCCGGTCGAGGACGCCAAGGTCGACGTGACCAAGGTCGAAGAGTCCAAGGACGAAGAGTCCAAGGACGCGTAGCACCGTTTTTGGCTGCCGGTCCGCTGTGGCTGGTCGCGCAGTTCCCCGCGCCCCTAAAAACGGGCGCGTTGGCGGGTCCGTTCCTTTCCCAGGAGCGGGCCCGCTTTTGTGTATCTGAAAGGATCCAGGGGTGAGTGACGAAGTTCAGCCCGGTTATGTGCGCGTTCGGCTTGATCTCTCTTACGACGGGGCCGATTTCTCCGGGTGGGCCAAGCAGGCCGGGGGGCGGCGGACCGTGCAGGGGGAGATCGAGGAGGCTCTGCGGACCGTTACGCGGTCGGGGGACGCGTCGTACGAACTGACCGTGGCGGGGCGGACCGATTCCGGGGTGCATGCGCGGGGGCAGGTGGCGCATGTGGATCTGCCGGGGGAGGTGTGGGCCGAGCACCGGGAGAAGCTGCTGAAGCGGCTTGCGGGGCGGTTGGCCAAGGACGTGCGGGTGTGGCGCGTGGCCGAGGCTCCTGCCGGGTTCAACGCGCGGTTCTCGGCCGTGTGGCGGCGGTACGCCTATCGCGTCACCGATCATCCCGGTGGGGTCGATCCGCTGTTGCGCGGGCACGTGCTGTGGCACGACTGGCCGCTTGATGTCGATGCCATGAACGAGGCGGCCCAAGTGCTGCTCGGTGAGCACGACTTCGCGGCCTACTGCAAGCGGCGCGAGGGGGCGACCACGATCCGGACGTTGCAGGAGTTGAGCCTTGCGCGCGGGGACGACGGGATCGTCACCGCCACCGTGCGGGCCGACGCCTTCTGCCACAACATGGTGCGCTCGCTGATCGGGGCGCTGCTGTTCGTGGGGGACGGGCACCGCACGCCGGACTGGCCGGGCAAGGTGCTGGCCGCCGGCGTACGGGACTCGGCCGTGCATGTCGTACGGCCGCACGGGCTGACGCTGGAGGAGGTCGTGTACCCGGCCGACGAGCTGCTTGCCGCGCGCAGCAAGGAGGCGCGCAACAAGCGGACGCTGCCCGGGGCCGGGTGTTGCTGAGCGAGAGCTAGCCGACCGCCGCCGACGCCTGGGCCTCGCCGCGGCGGCGGATCTGGCGGAAGGTGAACTCGGCCAGGTCGTCGCCCGTCGAGAAGACCTTCGTGTCCTTGGTCGTGACGTCCTTGGCGTTGGTGAAGCCCGCGATGGTGAAGTAGGCGTACCGGCCGTAGGAGTTGGTGGTCGTGCGGCAGAGCGCGGCGTCGCAGAAGGACTTCACGCCGGAGCCGGTGAGGGGCTTGACGAAGCCCTTCTTGTCCGCGTCGCCCTTGGCCTTGAGGGCCTTGGCCTCGGTGTCGAAGACGGCCACTCCGACGGTGACCGCGACGCCGTCCTTCGTGTAGGTCACGCGCATCAGGCTGGTGCAGCCGCTCGCGGTGAGGACCTTCGGGAGCGTGCCCTGGGCGGCGGTGGCGCAGTTCTTCGTCTCCGCCGTCGGGCCCTTCTTGTACACGGCCGAGCCCATGGTCAGCTGGGTGCCCGGGAAGAGCAGCGTCGCGCTGAGGGGGGCCGTGTCCTTGGCCTTGCTGTCGATGAATTCCTTCGGGTCCAGCGGCGGGGGCGCGCTGGTCGGCTCGAAGGACGGGGCCGCCGCGCTGCCGCTGGGGATGGAGGCGCTGGCGGGCAGGTTGGACGGGTTGCCCGAGGCCTGGTTGCCGCCGTCCGAGGACACGACGGCCATCGCGACGGCGGTGCCTATCGCGATCGTGGCGACCGCGCCGCCGCCTATGAAGAACAGGCGGCGTCTGCGGTTGCGGGTCTCGGACGCCTCGGCGAGTGCGGCCCAGTCCGGGGTGCCGTCACCGCCGCCGTCGGTCCACGGCTGCTGCGATTGCGGTTTCCAGGGATCCCACTGGGACGGGGGCCCTCCCTGCTGCCCAAAGCTCATGGGCCGCATCTTAGACGGGGTACGGCGCGTGCTGGTGCGTCTCAACAGGCTCTGTAGCACCTAGCGTTGGGCCCGTGAATATGGAGAAAAGGGATATCTCCGGGTGGTTGGTGCGACCTGCTTCCTGGCCGTCGTGGGTGGCGCTCGTCGCTGTCCTGGGCGCCACCGCGGCCCGCACAGCGCGGCTGACCTCGGACGGAGGCATGGACAACGCGATCGTCGTACGCGCCGCGCGGACCTGGTTGGCCGGCGGATCCCCGTATGACGATCCACACTTCCTCTATCTGCCGGGCGCGGTCCTGGCGGCCGCCCCGCAGACCCTGTTGTCCCCTCTTGTACTGCGTGTGCTGGTACCGCTCGTGGTGACCGGGTGTCTGGGGCTCGGCTGGATCTGTGCGCTGCGGCTGTACGGCGTTCCGCTCCGGAGCCGGCTCGCCGCGCTCGGCCTCACCGGTCTCGCCGCCGGCTTCGCGCCCTTCGGGCATCTGGTGCTGCTGGCGAACTGGACGGCGACATCCGCGCTCGCGCTGCCGCTGGCCCTGCTGCTCGCGAGCCGGGGCCGGTGGGTGGCGGCGGCCGTCGTGGTGGGCGCGGCGATCGCCCTGAAGCCGCTGCTGGCCCCGCTGGCGCTGCTCTTCGTCTTCGCCCGCCGCTGGCGCGCCCTGGCGGTCCTGGTGGCGCTCCCGGCGCTCGCGTCGGCCGCCGCCGCGCTCCTGCTGCCGGACCCGGCGGGCTTCCTCACCCGCACCCTGCCGTTCCTGCTCCGCGGCGACGACGGTTTCGTACGGCTCTACGAGGCCTCGCCCGCGGCCGTGCTGCCGCGGCTGGGGGTGCCGGCGGCGGTGGCCGGGGCGACGGCGCTGCTCGGGGCCGGCGCGGGGGTGCTGTGCGCGTACCGGCGCTGGCGGTGCGGCGAGCCCGGGCCGCTGCGGCTCGCCGAGACCGCGGCGACGCTGATGCTCTCGGCGTTCCTGGTCTCCAGACCGTCGTACGACCACTATCTGGTCGTGGTGCTTCCCGTGCTCCTTGCCGGGCTCCCGCAGGCCGGGTCGGTCGCCCGGAGTCCGTGGTTCTGGCTGGCTCTGGTGCCGCAGCTGCCGGGGCTGAGCTGGCCGTACCTGGAGACGGTCCAGCGGCGGGCGTTCAAGGACGCGGTCACGCTGTGCGCGCTGGCGGTCACCGTCGCCGCGCACGGCTGGACGCGGTCGGCGCAGGCGCCCGCGCGGTCGGCCGGAGCGGCCCCCGCCGTCACGTTTTGACCCGTCCGGGGCAGCGCGGGTAACCTTGCCAGTTGTTATGCGTATCGGCTCGGTCGTTCTTGAACGAGAGGCCCTTACGTAGGTTCCCTGGAGCAGTTACCAGTGGGCGGCATACGGGCATCGTCCCCGGCCATTGTCGTCCCCAGCTGCACGATCGCTTCAGTGATGCCATGTGTCAGCACCCATCCACTGAAGAAGAAGGCTGCGAAGTGCGTACGTACAGCCCCAAGCCCGGCGATGTGACTCGCCAGTGGCACGTCATTGACGCGCAGGACATCGTCCTGGGCCGTCTGGCTACCACTGCGGCGAACCTCCTCCGCGGCAAGCACAAGCCGACCTATGCCCCGCACATGGACATGGGCGACTTCGTCATCATCATCAACGCCGACAAGGTTCACCTGTCCGGCAACAAGAAGACCCAGAAGCTGGCGTACCGCCACTCCGGTTACCCGGGTGGTCTGCGCTCCGTCCGCTACGACGAGCTGCTGGCGAAGAACCCCGAGAAGGCCGTCGAGAAGGCCATCCGGGGCATGATCCCCAAGAACACCCTGGGCCGTCAGATGCTCGGCAAGCTGAAGGTCTACTCGGGCGACCAGCACCCGCACGCTGCGCAGCAGCCGGTGCCGTTCGAGATCACCCAGGTCGCGCAGTAGTTCCGGCCACACACCCCCTAAGACAGAAAAGAATCTGAGGAGAACCGTGGCCGAGACCACCGTTGAGCAGCCGGTCGAAGAGACCGAGACCGAGCTCGTCGACGTCGAGAGTTACACCACCGAGTCCGACGCGCCCGTCGAGGGCGAGTACACGTCGGAGTCGACCGCGTCCCGCTTCGGCGACCCGCAGCCGGCCGCCGGCCTGGGCCGTCGCAAGAACGCCATCGCCCGCGTCCGGATCGTCCCGGGCACCGGCAAGTGGAAGATCAACGGTCGCACCCTTGAGGACTACTTCCCCAACAAGGTGCACCAGCAGGAAGTCAACGAGCCCTTCAAGGTGCTGGAGCTCGAAGGCCGCTACGACGTCATCGCGCGCATCGCGGGCGGCGGCGTCTCCGGTCAGGCCGGTGCCCTGCGCCTCGGCGTGGCCCGCGCCCTGAACGAGGCCGACGTGGACAACAACCGCGGCGCCCTCAAGAAGGCCGGCTTCCTCCGTCGCGACGACCGTGCGGTCGAGCGCAAGAAGGCCGGTCTCAAGAAGGCCCGCAAGGCCCCGCAGTACAGCAAGCGCTAATCGCAGCTGCCTGCTCGTACTCCGAACGCCCCGGCGGCACGCCACAGTGCCGTCGGGGCGTTCGTTTATTGCGGCGGTGGGCGTATAACGGCACAAGGCGCTCAAAGGCTTGTGTGATCGGATGGCCGGGCATGGGATGCGTGGATCGCATGGATTGCCTGGGACGCGAAAGCCGTGGGTGCGGGCCGCATCCATAAGAACTGCATCAGCACCGGCTTCCGTAACTGACGCTTCCTCAGGAGGACAAGTGGGACGACTCTTCGGCACGGACGGCGTGCGCGGCGTCGCCAACGCGGACCTGACAGCGGAGCTGGCCCTCGGGCTCTCCGTGGCCGCGGCGCACGTACTGGCCGAGGCGGGCTCCTTCGAGGGTCACCGGCCCACGGCGGTGGTCGGCCGGGATCCGCGGGCGTCCGGGGAGTTCCTGGAGGCGGCCGTGGTCGCGGGCCTGGCCAGCTCGGGCGTGGACGTACTGCTCGTCGGTGTGCTGCCCACCCCCGCGGTGGCGTATCTCACCGGCGTGCTGGGCGCCGACCTGGGCGTGATGCTCTCCGCGAGCCACAACGCCATGCCCGACAACGGACTGAAGTTCCTCGCCCGCGGCGGGCACAAGCTCGACGACGAGCTGGAGGAGCGGATCGAGAAGATCTACGAGGAGCACCGCACCGGTGCCCCGTGGGACCGCCCCACCGGCTCGGGCGTCGGCCGGGTCCGGCGCTACAACGAGGGCTTCGACCAGTACGTCGCCCACCTCATCGGCGTACTCCCCAACCGGCTCGACGGGCTGAAGATCGTCCTCGACGAGGCGCATGGCGCTGCCTCGCGGGTCTCGCCCGAGG
>NZ_JBSFLV010000090.1:0-38191 GCF_053599215.1 Streptomyces sp. NPDC001002
AGAAGTGGACCGCCCCCGCCAGCGGAGGCGGCACCACTCCTTCCGGCTTCGTGGTGAGTGAGGCGCAGTTCAACCAGATCTTCCCGAGCAGGAACTCGTTCTACAGCTACAGCGGCCTGACCGCCGCCCTGTCGGCCTACCCGGGCTTCGCGAACACCGGCTCGGACACCACCAAGAAGCAGGAGGCCGCCGCCTTCCTGGCCAACGTCAGCCACGAGACGGGCGGGTTGGTGTACGTGGTGGAGCAGAACACCGCCAACTACCCGACGTACTGCGACTGGAGCCAGTCCTACGGCTGCCCGGCCGGACAGGCCGCCTACTACGGGCGCGGTCCCATCCAGCTGTCCTGGAACTTCAACTACAAGGCCGCCGGTGACGCGTTGGGCATCGACCTGCTCAACAACCCCTGGCTGGTGCAGAACGACTCGGCCGTGGCCTGGAAGACCGGACTTTGGTACTGGAACACCCAGACCGGCCCCGGCACCATGACCCCCCACAACGCCATGGTCAACGGCGCCGGCTTCGGCCAGACCATCCGCTCCATCAACGGCTCCCTCGAATGCGACGGCCGCAACCCCGCCCAGGTCCAAAGCCGCGTGGACGCCTACAACCGCATCACCTCCATCCTCGGGGTCACCCCCGGCAGCAACCTCTACTGCTGACGTTCGTACGCGCGACAAGGAAGCAAGATGAACAAGCTGAGATCTCTCGCCCAGGTCCTCCTCGGCACGGTCGGCGCGATGACGCTCGTCGTGGCGATCCCGGCCAGCGCCCACGCAAGCGTGCTGACCCTGCTCCCCCAGAACGCCGACGGCCTGGAGCAGACCTTCTCCCCGGCCTACGACTACGACGGAGACGGCTGCTACGCGACCGCCGCCATCGGTGCCGACGGCACGCTCAACCCCGGTCTGAAGCTCGGCGGCGACGTCAACGGGCACTGCCACGACTACGCCCAACTGGCCAACGCCAACACGTACTCGCGCGAGAAGTGCAACAACGACTGGTGCGCCGTGATGTACGCCAGTTACTTCGAGAAGGACCAGGCCACCCTCGGTCCGGCCGCGATCGGGCACACGCACGACTGGGAACACGTCATCGTGTGGATCAACAACAACGAGGTCAAGTACGTGTCGGCGTCGCAGCACAGCAGCTACGCGACGTCCGCCGCCTCCTCGATCCGGTTCGACGGCACCCACCCGAAGATCGTGTACCACAAGGACGGTGCTTCCACGCACTGCTTCCGCTTCGCCAACAGCAACGACGAGCCGGCGGAGAACGCCACGGGCAACTGGTTCTACCCGCGCCTGGTCGGCTGGAACGGCTACCCGGCCGGGTTCCGCGACAAGCTCATGAGCGCCGACTTCGGCTCGGCCACGCTCAAGATCGACGACGGCGACTTCCAGTACAACCTCAACTACGCGAAGCCCGCGGGGATCCCCTTCGACCCGTACGCGTGAACCACCCATGACAGAGGGGCCGGGGTTCCACACCCCGGCCCCTCTGTCGTTCCCGTCCCGCGCGAACGTCTCCTGCGCGCACGTGTCCTACGCGGAAGCCGCCTGCACCGTGGGCTCCCCCGCGCCGACCTCCGACCGCGCGGTGTTCTTGCGCACCAGCAGGAGCGTGACCAGCGCGCCGACCAGGGAGGCGCAGCCGCAGATCACCACGCCCAGCGCCATGCCGTGACCGAGCGCGGCCTGAGCGGCGGCGCGGGCGCTGTCGCTGCCCGCGTTCACCACCGCGAGCGGACCAGCCGCCGCCTCCATACCGGCGTCCGCTCCGCTGAGCTTGCCCACCAGGACCGAGGACGCGGCACTCATCGCGACGGTGCTGATGACCGCAGGGCCGAGTGCCTGCCCGAACTCCCGCACCAGGCTGGTCGCTCCGCTGGCCATGCCGGTCATGTTGATCGGTACGGCGTTCACGGCGGCGGACGTCAGCGAGGAGACCACGCAGATGAAGCCGACGCCGAGCAGCAGCACCGGGCCGATGAAGGCCGCGAGGGACGTGGTGGTGATGGGCAGCGCGGCGATCCAGAACTGTCCTGCGGCCATCGGCAGCAGACCGCCCATCAGGAGCCGGCGCGGCTCGACCCGGGTGAGCATCCGGCTCAGTACGGGGGCGAGCAGGAGCGGGATCAGCTGGAGGATCACGAACGGCATTCCGGCCCTGAGCGGGCTCAGGTGCATGACGGCGCCGAGCCGGATGGAGACGCAGTACGCGGTGCCGATGAAGCCGAACATGCCGGCCAGGGCGACGACGGCCGCGGCGGCGAACGACGGAATCCTCAGCAGGTCCAGGTTGAACATCGGGGACGCCGCCCGCTTCTCGGCGACGAAGAAGCCGGCCAGGGCCACGGCTGCCAGGGTGAGCGAGCCGACGATGGCCGCGCTGCCCCAGCCGCGGTCGCCGCCCTCGATGATGCCCCACAGCAGGGCGGTGAGGCCGATGGCGATGGTGATCTGGCCGGGCCAGTCGAGCGTGCGGCCCTCGGGCGCCTTGGAGTCGGTGACCAGGTACCAGCAGGTGATGCCGACGGCCAGTCCGAGGACGACCGGTGGGACGAACGCCCAGCGGAAGTCGGCGACCGTGGCGAGCACGCCGGAGGACAGCGGGCCGAGCGCCGAGGCGAGGGAGATGCTCAACGCCCAGGTCGAGACCGCCTTCGCGCGATCCTTCTCGTCGGGAGTGGCGGCGGCGATCACGGCGAGGGAGCTGGGGAAGAGCGCGGCGGCGCCGACACCGGCGAGGGCCTGGCCGATCCACAGCATCGTGATGTTCTGGGAGGTGGCGTTGAGGAGTTCACCGAGCGCGAGGATGAACCCGCCCAGCACCAGGAGACGTTTGCGGCCGAAGAGGTCACCGAGCACGCCGAAATTCAGCTCAAGAATCGCGGTGGGCAGAATGAACGCGGACGTGACCCAGGCGACCTGGGAGCCCGAGGCGCCGAAAGCCGCCTGAATGTTGCCGTTGATCGGCGAGGGCACGGTAATGCACAGCTGTGCCGCGGCCACCGCGAGACAGCACGCTATGAGCGTCCCTTTGTCGAGCTTTTTCAAGGAGATCGATTCCGTCATCGCGGTGCCCTCACTCTGCGTTCTTCGCTACGGGTTCGAATTTCTCTATGAGTTCGATGAGATTTCCCTCGGGGTCACTGACCCAGGCCATGCGGACCCCGGGTTCGGGAGAGGGTCCGGGTTTCATGACCTCACCGGCTCCGTGGGCCGCCAAGGCCGCGTAGACCGGGTCGAGTTCGGGGGTGGTGACCGCGAAGTGCCCGTATCCCTCGGTGAGGGCGGCGGTCAGGGCGTCGGGTGCCCGTGGGCCAGGTGTGGATCCGGGACGGGCGAGGAGTTCGATCCGCCAGCCCCGCGGGTGTTCCAGGACGATGCCGCGGAGGCCGGGTTCTTCGAGGTGGAACTCGAAGACGGGCGTCAGCCCGAAGGCCTCCCGGTACCAGCGGGTCTGGGCGGCGAAGTCGCGTACGTTGACGCCCACATGGTCGAGTCGGCAGGTCACGGCCGCTCAGCCCGCCATCGCGCTGTCGCCGCCGTCGACCATGAGGTCGGCGCCGTTGACGAAGGCCGCCTCGTCGGAGCAGAGGAAGGCCGCGGCCCGCGCGATGTCCTCGGGTTCGCCGACCCGGCCGACCGGGATCCGCGCTTCCAGGGCGGCCTTCGGCCCGTCCGGGTCGTCGAGGAAGGGCGCGGTGGCCGAGGTGCGGGTCATGCCGGGGGCGATGGTGTTGACGCGGATGTGGTGCGGGGCGCCGGCCGCGCACAGATGCTTGCTCATCGCCAGCACCCCGCCCTTGGCGGCGCCGTGCGGCACCATCGGCATGAACGGGGCGCCCCGGACGGCGGCCACGGAGGCCACGTTGAGGACGGCGCCGCCGCCGCGCGCGATCAGATGCGGCCAGGCCGCCTGCGTACAGAAGTAGGGAATGTCCAGCTCGTTGCGGAGGGTGAAGTACCAGTCCTCGGCCGGCATTGTCTCGAACGGGCCGTTCCGCAGCGCGGAGGCGTTGTTGTAGAGGATGTCGAGCCCGCCGAAGGCCGCGATGCCGGCCTGGATCCACTCCCGCGCCCCGGCCTGTGTGGAGAGATCGACCGGCTCCAGCGAGCGCATCACTCCGCCGGCCTTCTCGACGAGTTCCACCGTTTCGGCCGCGCTGTCCTCGTCGATGTCGCAGCCGAATACGGTGGCGCCCTCAGCGGCGAATACCAGGGCCGCGGCCCGGCCTATTCCGGCCCCCGTTCCACTGATGAAAGCGATTTTCCCGGCCAGTCGACCCATGATTGCCCAAGTCCCTTGTCCAAGCCCGCCGGAGTGCGGTGGTGGCAGCGTAGGTAGGGGGTTGGGCCGGAACAAGAAATAGGTCGGCGAAAGGGCATCGGGGGTTCGTATGGCTGGTATGCGGCGCGGAGCCGGGGACGTGCGGTTGGATGGTCGTCATGACCACCGACGAGCAGGCCCGGTTGATGCGGGCCAACCAGGCGAACTGGGACGCCCGCACGCCCGTCCATCTCGCGAGCCGCTTCTACGGCCTCGACCAGGACCTCGATCCGGCCCGCTGGTTCGGCGCCTTCGAGTGGGCGGACCTCGGCGAACTGGCCGGCCAGGACGTGCTCCATCTCCAGTGCCACCTCGGCACGGAGACGATCGCCTTCGCGCAGCGCGGCGCACGGGCCACCGGGCTCGACTTCTCGGCCGCGTCGGTGGCGGCCGCCCGCGACATCGCGGCGAAGGCCGGGCTTGACGTGGAGTATGTGCAGGCGAACGTGTACGACGCCGTGGAGGCCCTGGACGGGCGGCAGTTCGACGTCGTGTACACCGGCAAGGGGGCGCTGTGCTACCTGCCGGACCTGACGCGCTGGGCCGACGTACTGGCCCAACTCCTGCGCCCCGGTGGGCGGTTGTACATCTGCGAGTTCCACCCGCTGCTCAACTCGCTCGGCCCGAAGCCGGGTCCGGGCGAGGGCCCCGAGCTGCTGCTGCGCCACGACTACCTCGGCGGGGCCGGCGCCGTGCACCGCGACGGCACGCACACGTACACCGACGGCCCGGCGCTCGCGGAATCCACCGACAGTTACGAGTGGATGCACGGAATAAGCGAGGTCATCAACGCGTTGACGGGTGCAGGACTGAAGATCCAGCGCCTGACGGAGAGCGACGAGCTGCCGTGGCTGCGCTGGCCGCACATGGTCCGCACCGCCTCCGGCTGGTGGCGCCTGACAGAGCCCAGGATTCCGCTCCTGTACGGCCTGCTCGCCATCCGCTGACGGCTCAGACCGCCGAGGACCGTGTGCTACGGTCTTCCCAGCACTTGTGTACGCCCCCTTTCGGGCGCCGGTGCCAGTTCCCTTTCAGTTCGCCGAACCGCCGCCGTTTCCAGGTCGGCACATCGGCTTTCCAGCACCACTTCGTGACCGGCACAGCTGTGTCGTACCCCGAGGTGCTGTTTCTCTCGCCGCCGAAGGCGCACGTCCGCCTTCCCTCTCGCGGCATCCCCTTCCTTCGCATGCCACATGCCAGCCGTCCTCGAAAGGACACACCATCATGACCACCACACTCGAACACCCCCCGGTCAAGCAAGAACCCACGACCCAGGTCGCCGTCGGCGTCCTCGACATCGACACGAACGGGAAGGGGCACCTGCGCGCCGAGAGCCTGCAGCCCTCCCCGTCCGACCCCGCGGTCTCCCCCGCCCTGATCCGCCGTCACGGTCTACGCAAGGGCGATCTCGTGGAAGGCGTGCGCGACAACCGACGCGCCCTCACCGAGGTCGTACGGATCGACGGGCGCACACCCTCCGAACTGCGCGGACGCCGCAACTTCCGTGACCTCACCCCCCTGCACCCGCAGGAGCGGCTCCGCCTCGAACACCCGGCGTCCGGCCTCACCGGCCGTGTCGCCGACCTGATCGCCCCCGTCGGCAAGGGCCAGCGCGGGCTGATCGTGGCCCCGCCCAAGACCGGCAAGACCGTACTGCTCCAGCAGATCGCGGCCGCCGTCGCGGGCAACCACCCCGAAGCCCGGCTGATGGTCGTGCTGCTCGACGAACGCCCCGAGGAAGTCACCGACATGCGGCGCTCCGTGCGCGGCGAGGTGTACGCCTCGACCTTCGACCGGCCCGCCAAGCAGCACATCGCGCTCGCCGAGCTGGTCATCGAGCGGGCCAAGCGGCTCGTCGAGGCAGGTGAGGACGTCGTCATCCTGCTCGACTCCCTGACCCGGCTGTGCCGGGCGCACAACAACGCGGCCGCCTCCGGTGGCCGTACCCTCAGCGGCGGTGTCGACGCGACCGCGCTGCTCGGCCCCAAGCGGTTCTTCGGCGCCGCCCGGCTGGCCGAGGAGGGCGGCTCGCTCACCATCCTCGCCACCGCGCTGGTGGAGACCGGCTCCCGTGCCGACGACTACTTCTTCGAGGAGCTCAAGAGCACCGGCAACATGGAGCTGCGGCTGAGCCGCGAGCTCGCCTCCCGGCGCGTCTTCCCGGCCGTCGACATCAACCCGTCCGGCACCCGCCGCGAGGAACTCCTGCTGTCCCCGGCCGAGTTGAACACCATGCACGGCCTGCGGCGCGCACTCCAGACGCGGGACGGCCAGGGCAGCCTGGAGACCTTGCTGGAGCGGCTGCGGGACACCCCGGACAACGCGACCTTCCTGCGTCGCATCCAGCCGACGCTGCCCACCGGCTGACCGAAGCCGGTCGTCCGGATCGGCTCGGCTCGGCGACCTGACGTGCGGCATCCGGGTTGCACGCACGTGCCCATCGGCCGAGGCAGCGCGGTCGGCGCACGGTCCGTTCCTACGGTGGCCGGTATGACTATCGGATTCTCTTCCCGGGCCGGGGTCACGACCTGCGCGCTCTGTGTGGCGGGCGTCCTGGCCTTCGCGCCCCTCGCCTCAGCCGTGGCCGCGGAACCCGCGCCACCCGGCGACCCAGGGGCGGCGGCCGTACAGCCCTCCCTGCTCTACCGCTCCGGCGTCCAGGCCAGACCTCACCGCGGAGCCCCCGGCCCGCCGGACCTCTCGGCGCTCTCCTGGCTGGTGGCCGACGCCGGCACCGGCGAGGTGCTCGCCGCGCACGACGCGCACCGCAGGCTGCCGCCCGCCAGCACCCTCAAGACCCTCTTCGCCCTCACCGTGCTGCCCGCCCTGCCCGGCGGCATCCGGCACAAGGTCAAGGAGGAGGAGCTGGCGGGCATCGGCGCGGGCAGCAGCCTGGTCGGCGTCGCCGAGGGCCGTACGTACCGGATCGCCGATCTCTGGCGCGGGGTCTTCCTCAACTCGGGCAACGACGCCGTGCACGTCCTGGCCGCGCTCAACGGCGGCTGGCGTACGACGGCCGTGCGAATGCAGGCCAAGGCCCGCGCCCTCGGCGCCCGCGACACCCACGTCCGCTCACCCGACGGCTACGACACCCCGGGCCAGGTGTCGTCGGCGTACGACCTGGCCGTCTTCGGTCGGGCCGGGCTGCGCAACGCCGACTTCGCGCGGTACTGCGGCACGGCCGAGGCGCGCTTCCCGGGCGGGGGCGGCTGGTCGTACGGGATCCAGAACACCAACCGGCTGCTGACCGGCGCGGACGGCGTGGAGGCGTATCCGGGGCTGATCGGCGTCAAGAACGGCTACACCAGCAACGCGGGCAACACGCTCGTCGCGGCTGCCAGGCACGGCGGGCGCACGCTGGTCGCCACGGTGATGAACCCCCAGGCGGGCGGTGGTTTCGCGGTCTACGAAGAGGCCCGCGAGCTGCTCGACTGGGGGTTCGCCGCGGCCGGGCGGGTCGATCCGGTGGGCTCGCTGGACGCGCTGCGGGCCCGACCGAGGCCGGGTCCCGAGGCCCAGCCGGTGGCGGCCGCGGTCGCGCCGGACGACGGGCCCGGCTGGGCCGAGACCTGGGCCGTCTCCGGGGCCGCAGCCCTGGGCGCGGTCGCGGTGGCGCTCGTACTGCGCGTCAAGGGAGGACCGGCCAGGGGCGGCCGGGTCAGGGGCGCGCGGTCGGGACGGCGCTGACCGGCCGGCAGCCACAGGAGCAGGCCGAGGGTGATCCAGGTGTAGGTGTTGCTGCCGAGGAATCCGTCGATGCCGGACGCGTCGTTGAACCACAGCCACACCACACTGGTGCACAGCACCGCGTACAGGGCGCCCGCAATCCGCGGGTGCCCGGTACGGATCAGTACGGCGAAGGACGGCAGCAGCCACACCAGGTGGTGCACCCAGGTGATCGGGCTGACCAGGCACGCGGCAAGACCGGTGAGCGCGAACGCGGCCGTCCAGTCGCCGGCCGCGACCGCCCGCCGGGTACGCACCGCCCAGACGCCGAGGACCAGCAGGACCGCCAGCGCCCAGACCGGGCGGCCCTCGATGCCGAGCCGGGCCAGGATGCCTTGCAGCGACTGGTTGGAGACGTAGTCGAGGCGGCCCACCCGGCTGGTGTCCCACAGCGCGACGGTCCAGTAGAACCGTGAGGCGCCCGGGTCTACCCAGGCGGCGAGCGCGGTGGCCGCCCCCGCGACGGCCGTGGCGACGGCGGCGGCGCGCCAGCGGCGGGCTAGCAGGAGCAGGCCGATGAAGAGCGCGGGCGTCAGCTTGATCGCGGCGGCCAGACCGATGCCGACACCGGCCCGGTTCCCCCGCCCGGTGCGCAGCAGCCACGCGTCCCACAGGACGAGCCCCAGCAGCAGCAGGTTGACCTGCCCGAAGCTGAAGGTGTCCCGGATCGGCTCGAACAGGGCCAGCAGACAGGCGCCCAGGGCACACCCGTACCACCCGTAGCGCCGCCACGCGCCCTCGGTCACGATGTGCACGATCAGTGCCAGGGCGGCCAGGTTGAGCAGGAACGACAGCACGATCGCGGTGCGCAGGCCGACGAGGGCCATGGGGAGCATGCCGACGGCGGCGAACGGCGGGTAGGTGAAGCCGTAGTCCGTGCCGGGCACGCGGTAGTCGTAGATGCGCCCGCCGTGGTGCACCCAGCCGTTGACGGCGCCGTAGTAGACGCGCAGGTCGAACCAGTCGCGCAGCAGCGGGACGGTCGCGGTGAAGGCCACGACGGCGGCGGCGAGGGCGAGGACCAGCAGCACTCTGCCGCGGTCCGTGCGGGGGCGTCTCATACGGCACGTCCCAGGGCCGGGGCCTGTGCCGCCTGGTGGGCCTGCCACAGCACGACGACGGCGAGCACTCCGCCGGAGACGGCGAGGACCAGCTGTCCGGTGTCCGCGGCGCTGCCGCTCGGCAGGGTGGCGAGCGCGAGCACTCCGGTGACGGCGGCCACCCGCTGCCGTACGGAGGTGGTGGGTGCGGCGGCGGCTATCAGGAAGAGGCCCCACAGCGCGTACCAGGGGCGGATCGCGGGGCCGAAGGCGGCGACCGTGGCGAGGCTGAGGCCGAGCGCGTACACCGGGCGCGGGCGCAGCCGCCACCATATGGCCGCGATCAGGATTCCGGTGATCGCGAGGCCGAGCATGTGCCAGGCGGGGACTGCGAGCGGAGCCAGGTCGCTGCCGACGTGCTCAAGAAGGGCGCCCGTGGCGCGGCCCAGGAGGCTGGTGAGGGCCCAGTTGTGCGAGGAGACCGGTGTGTCGAGGGCGCCTATCCAGCCGTATCCGGTGCCGGCCGCGGCCGTCATGGCGACCGTGGTGGCCCCGGCGGCCAGGACCGTCGTCAAGGTGGCCTTCGCTGGGCTGTGACCGGCCCGTATCTGGAGCAGGATGACCGCGGCGAGCCCGAGCGCCGCAGGGGCCTTCACCAGCGCGGCGAGCGTCACGAACACGGCGCCCAGCACCGGCCAGCGGCCGAGGGCCGCGACCAGGCCGACGCCGAGGAGGCCCAGCATGATGGCGTCGTTGTGGGCGCCCGCGATCAGGTGCAGCAGGACGAGCGGGTTGAGGCAGCCGAGCCAGAGGGCGGCGGACGGGTCGGCGCCGCTGTGCCGGGCGAGGCGGGGCAGCGCGGCGGCCATCAGGGCCACGCCGAGCAGGGCCACGAGCCGCATTCCGAAGAGGCCCGCGGGGATCTCGCCTCGGGTCAGTCCGGACAGCACGGAGGCGAGGCCGAGGAAGACCGGGCCGTAGGGGGCGCCGGTCTGCTGCCACAGCGGGGCGACCTCGTCGGCGAGCGGCCCGCCGAGCTGGGCGGGTCCGTGTGCGTACACGTCCATGTGGGCGTCGACCATGGCGCCCTGGGCGAGGTAGCTGTACACGTCCCGGCTGAACAGCGGCGGCGCGAGCAGCAGCGGGGCGGCCCAGACCGCGAGGACGAGCAACAGGGCGCGCGGGGACGGCGGTTCGGCACTGCGGACCAGCCGCCCGAGCAGCACCCAGGCGGCTATCAGCAGGACGACGCCGAAGTAGACGCCGACCAGGCCGACGGCGACACGGACGTTGGCGGGGGTCAGCAGGTCCTGGACCGGCAGAGCACCGGCTGTCTCGCCTCCCAACGCGAGGAAGGCGGTTCCGGCCAGGCCGAGGACCTGACAGCGGCGGAGATCGACGGGGAAAGCCATGGCCAACACTCGGAAAGCGTGTCAACGCCGTATGGCCGGAAGGCGACACGCCGCTCTCCTGTCGGGGACCTGTGTGTGTCCGGCGTGTGATCCGGCCGTGGAACCGATGAGTTTCCCGGGCCCGACCGGTCTTCCTGATATCCGACACTCGCAGAACGGACGTGACGACGATGCCCAGCAGCTCCGCATACGCCAAGGTCAACGGCCTGGAGATGTACTACGAGACCCACGGCGACGACGACGGCACGCGCCGACCGCTGGTGCTGCTGCACGGCGGCGTCCTCACCGTCGATCTGTCCTTCGGCGCCCTGCTGCCCACGCTCGCCGAGGGGCGCCGGATCGTGGCCCCCGAGCTCCAGGGCCACGGCCACACGGCGGACACCGACCGGCCGATCACGCTGCCGAACCTGGCCTCCGACGTCGTGGCCCTCCTCGACGAACTCGGCATCGCCCAGGCCGACTTCGTGGGCTTCAGCCTCGGCGGCCTGACCGCGCTGCACCTCGCCGTCGACCACCCCGAGCGCGTCGGCCGACTCGTCCTGGCCGCCACCCACTTCGCCCAGGACGGCTACTACGAGGACGTCCGCACCCCCGACTACAGCTCGCCGCGGCTGCCCAGCGAGGCGGACTTCCAGGAGATGGCCGACGCCTACGCCGCTGTCGCACCGGACCCCGGGCACTTCCAGGAGTTCCTCGCCAGGACCTCGACCGCGGCGCACGCCCCGCTGCCCTGGACCGCCGACGACCTGCGCACGGTGACGGCGCCGACGCTGCTCGTCATCGGGGACACCGATTTCGTCCGCGTCGAGCACGCGGCGGAGATGCAACGACTGATCCCCCGGGCGCAGTTGGCGGTTCTCCCCGCCACCACGCACATGGCCCTGATGCGCCAAGCACCCCTGCTGCTGCCGATGTTGGAGGCGTTCCTCGACGAGGACGCCCAGCGACTCCACTAGCGCAGCGCGGGGTCAGAACACCGACACCCCGGTCAACGTCGTGAACCGGTCCAGGGCCACCACGCCCGCCACCGAGTTGCCGCGCTCGTCGAGCCCCGGACTCCACACGCACAACGTGCACCGCCCCGGCACGATGGCGATGATGCCGCCGCCGACACCACTCTTGCCGGGCAGCCCGACCCGGTAGGCGAACTCGCCCGCCGCGTCGTACGTCCCGCACGTCAGCATCACCGCGTTGACCTGCTTGGCCTGCGTGAGGGTGAGCAGCCGGGTGCCGTCGGCGCGGCTGCCGTGCCGGGCCAGGAAGCCGGCGGCGAGAGCGAGGTCGGCACAGGAGGCCCGCACCGAGCACTGCATGAAGTACTGCTCCAGCAGGACCGGCACGGGGTTGTCGATGTTGCCGTACGACGCCATGAAGTGGGCGAGCGCGGCGTTGCGGTCCCCGTTCGCGGACTCGGAGGCGGCGACGTCCAGGTCGAAGTCGAGGTCCGGATTGCCGCTTTCGGTGCGCAGGAAGGTCAGCAGTTCGCCCGACGCGTCGCCGGTACGGGTCTGGAGGCGGTCGGTGACGACGAGCGCGCCCGCGTTGATGAACGGGTTGCGCGGGATGCCGTTCTCGTACTCCAGCTGGATCAGGGAGTTGAAGGGGTTGCCGGAGGGCTCGCGGCCCACGTGCTCCCAGAGTTCGTCACCCTCGCGGGCCAGGTCCAGGGCGAGGGTGAAGACCTTGGTGATGGACTGCGTGGAGAACGGCTCGCGCCAGTCCCCCACGCCGTACACCGTGCCGTCCAGCTCCGCGACCGCCATGCCGAAGCGGCGCGGGTCGCAGGCCGCGAGGGCCGGGATGTAGTCGGCGGGCCGGCCGCGGCCGGGGGTGCGCTCCATCTCCTCGGCGATGCGCTCCAGGACCGGCGCGAAGGTCTGCGACGACGTCATGATCACCATTGTGCCTCCGTGCCGGTCGGGGCGCGCATCCGCAGGTCAGGCAGGAGATGAACTGCCACCGCTGCCCGCGAGGACCTCGGGCCGCAGCAGATCGGCGAGGGCCGCGGCGGGCAACAGCCCCTTCTCCAGAACCAGTTCGGCCACTCCCCGGCCGGTGACCAGGGCCTCCTTGGCGATGTCGGTGGCGGCCGTGTACCCGATGTGCGGGTTGAGGGCGGTCACGAGCCCGATGGAGTTCTCGACACTCGCCCGCAGCGCCTCGGTGTTCGCCGTGATCCCGTCCACGCACCGCTCGGCCAGGGTCAGACAGGCGGCCCGCAGATGCGTGATGCTCTCCGACAGCGAGTGCAGGATGATCGGCTCGAAGGCGTTGAGCTGGAGCTGCCCGGCCTCGGCGGCCATGGTGATGGTGACGTCGTTGCCGATCACCTCGAAGGCGACCTGGTTGACGACCTCAGGAATGACGGGATTGACCTTGCCGGGCATGATGCTCGAACCGGCCTGCACCGGCGGCAGATTGATCTCCCCGAGCCCGGCACGCGGCCCGGACGACAGCAGCCGCAGGTCGTTGCAGCTCTTCGACAGCTTGACGGCGACCCGCTTCAGCACGCCCGACATCTGCACGAACGCACCGCAGTCCTGGGTGGCCTCGACCAGGTTGGCCGCGGTGACGAGCGGCAGCCCGGTGATCTCCGAGAGATGCCGCCGGGCCGCCTCCGCATACCCCGCGGGAGCGTTGAGCCCGGTCCCGATGGCCGTGGCCCCCAGGTTGATCTCATGGATCAACTGGACAGCCTCGTCAAGACGTTGACGATCCTCGTCAATCATGACGGCGTACGCCGAGAACTCTTGACCGAGCGTCATGGGCACCGCGTCCTGCAACTGTGTACGGCCCATCTTGAGCACGTCACGGAACTCGACGGCCTTACGGGCGAACGAGTCCTGCAGTACAGACATTGATTCCAGCAGTCCGTGCACGGCGAAGACCGTGGCGATCTTGACCGCGGTCGGATACACGTCATTGGTCGACTGACCGAGGTTGACGTCCTCGTTGGGATGCAGGTGCTGATACTCACCCTTGGCATGCCCCAGCAACTCCAACGCCCGGTTGGCGACAACCTCGTTGGCGTTCATGTTGGTCGAGGTCCCGGCCCCGCCCTGCACGACGTCCACGACGAACTGCTCATGCAGCTTCCCGTCCCGAATCTCCCGACAGGCGGCAACGATCGCGGCGGCCTTAGCGGGCGCCAGCAACCCGAGCTCCTCATTGGCGAGAGCGGCGGCTTCCTTGACTGCGGCGAGGGCGTCGATCAGATGCGGGTAGGCGGAGATCGGCGTACCGGTGATAGGGAAATTCTCCGTCGCACGCAGGGTGTGAACACCCCAGTACGCATCGAGGGGAACGTCCCGATCCCCGAGCAGATCGTGTTCGCGGCGGGTGAAGACGTTCATGGGCGTGCGGGCCCTCCTTCTGACGAGGTGAGTGAGAGCGCCCCTTTAGGGGCGCGGGGAACTGCGCGACCAGCCACAACGAACCCGCAGATCCCCACAACCGATCTAGGCACAAGCGGACAACGGCGACACCGGGTCCAACGAACGCACGACCCGCACACAACCCACCGGCTCGCCGCCCCCAAGCAACGGCTCACCCGCAAACTCGGCGAGCAGACCCGGATCCACGCCGGCCCGCGCAAGCGAAGCCGCCGCCACAGGAACCCGCGCCCGATTCGCCCCGTCCGAGATCTTCACGGCCACGGCCCGCCCATCCGGAAGCGCGGCAACCTCAACCCCCTCGAAGCCGTCCTTGGCCAGCAGCCCAGGAACGGCCCGCATCAACGCGGCCACGTCCCGCCCGCTCCCGGACGCCATCTCCGCATGCTCACGCATCGCGTCCGCGACCCGCGCCTCGGGTGTACCGGGCGCCGCGGTGACGACGCGCGACACGGCCCGGGCGAGCCCGTGGAGAGAGATGGAGAACAGAGGAGCCCCGCACCCGTCCACGCTCACCCGGGCGATCCGCTGCCCGGTGAGATCCTCGACGATCTCCGCGATCGCCTGCTGCAACGGATGCCCGGGGTCGAGATAGTCGTCCAGGGACCAGCCATTGAGCCGGCAGGTGTACAGCATGGCCGCGTGCTTGCCGGAGCAGTTCTGGGCGAGCCGGGACGGCGGTCGTCCCTCGCGCACCCAGGTGTCCCGGACGACCGGGTCGAAGGGCAGGTCGGGGACGTTGCGCAGGTCGCCCTCGGTGAGCCCGGCGAGTTCGAGGATGCGCCGGGTCCCGGCGAGGTGGCGTTCCTCGCCGGAGTGGCTGGCGGCGGCGAGCGAGAGCAGCTCGCCGTCGAGCGGCAGCCCGGCGCGCACCATGGCGACCGCCTGCACGGGCTTGAGCGCCGAGCGCGGGTAGAACGCGGCCTCGATGTCGCCGAGCTGGAACTGGACCTTGCCGTCGGTGTCGAGGACGGCGACGGAGCCGTAGTGGATGCCCTCGATCATTCCGTCGCGTACGAGGTGGGCGACGGGTGCGTGAAGGGGTTCACGGAGAAGGGGTGGGTCCGCGAGGGGGCTGCTGTACATCTCTGCCTGTCGGGGTTCGGACGGCGTGGGTCTCACGCGTCGGGTTCGGTGGTGGCCATGCGCGCCAGTCGACGGCGGACGGCGAACCATCCGGCGACCAGCGCGGCAGCGATCAGCGGGAGGCACAACACGGTGGTGCGGCCCACGCCGCCGTCGGCGTACATGAGGACCAGGACGGCGGCGAGGAAGGCCAGCGTCACGAGTTCGGTCCAGGGGGAGCCCGGAAGTCGGTAGTCGGGGCGGGTCAGTTCGCCCTTCTCGGTCTTCTGCCAGAAGAGCAGGTGACAGAGCATGATCATGCCCCAGGTGGAGAGGATGCCGATCGCGGCGAAGTTGAGCACGATCTCGAACGCGTCCGCGGGGACCACGAAGTTGAGGGCCACGCCGAGCACGCACATGCCGCTGGTCAGCAGGATTCCGCCGTACGGAACCTGGGTTCGGCTCATCCGGGCGGTGAACTTCGGCGCGGAGCCGTTGACCGCCATGGAGCGCAGGATGCGACCCGTGGAGTACAGGCCGGAGTTGAGCGAGGACATGGCCGCGGTGAGGACGACGAGGTTCATCACGCCGCCGGCCGCCGGGACGCCGATGTTGGAGAGCACGGTCACGAAGGGGCTCTGGCCGGCGCTGTACTTGTTCCAGGGCAGCAGCATCGAGAGCAGGAGGACCGAGCCGACGTAGAAGAGGCCGACGCGCCACATGATCGAGTTGATCGCCTTCGGCATGATCTCCTCGGGGTTCTCGGTCTCGCCCGCGGCGACGCCGACCAACTCGACGGAGGCGTAGGCGAAGACGACGCCCTGAATGACCAGGAGCATCGGCAGGACCCCGCTCGGGAAGATGCCGCCGTTGCCGGTGATCAGCGCCGGGCCGGGGCTGTGGCCGTCGACCTGGTGCTGGGTGACCAGCAGGAAGATGCCGATCAACATGAACGCCACGAGCGCGCCCACCTTGACGATGGCGAACCAGAACTCCATCTCGCCGAACATCCGCACCGAGACGAGGTTCACGGTGAGGACGACGGCGAGCGCGATCAGGGCGATCACCCACTGCGGGATGTCGGAGAACATGCCCCAGTAGTGGGTGTAGACGGCCACCGCGGTGATGTCGGCGATGCCGGTGGTGGCCCAGTTCAGGAAGTACATCCAGCCGGCGACGTAGGCGCCCTTCTCGCCGAGGAACTCACGGGCGTACGACACGAAGGCGCCGGACGAGGGGCGGTACAGGACGAGTTCGCCCAGCGCGCGCACGACCAGGAAGGCGACGAGGCCGCAGACGGCATAGGCGATGAAGAGGGAGGGGCCGGCGTCGGCGAGGCGGCCGCCGGCGCCGAGGAAGAGGCCGGTGCCGATCGCACCGCCGATGGCGATCATGTTGATGTGCCGGGACTTGAGGGTCTTGCTGTAGCCCTCGTCTCCGGCGTCGACATGGCCGGAACGTTTCTGCACGCCGTCGTGCAGCGACTGCTCGCTCAAGGACTGCTCGCTCACGCCTCGGGTCCGCCTTCCGTGGGGGTGTCCGCGCGCGTGGCGCGCACGATGTCGGTGAGGGTCGTCTCGACGCGGTCGAGGTGGTGGGCCATGGCCTCCACGGCGTCGAGTTCGGAACCGTCGACCAGCGCTTCGACGATGGCCCGGTGCTCGCGGTTGGACTGCTCGCGGCGCCCGCCCAGTTCGTTCAGGAAGGCCGACTGACGGGCCAGCGCGTCCCGGATCTCCTCGATCACCCGGCGGAAGACCGGGTTCTGGGCGGCCTGGGCGACGGCGAGGTGGAAGAGCGTGTCGAGGGCGACCCACGAGGTGGTGTCGGTCTCCCGCTCCATCCGGTCCAGCAGATGCGTGAGGTGGTCGAGGTCCTCGTGCGTGCGGCGCCTGGCCGCGTAGCCCGCGACCGGGATCTCGACGTGCCTGCGCACCTCCAGCAGGTCGCTGGCCGCGTAGTCGCCGAAGGTGGGGTCCTCGACCGTGGTGGCGACGACGAAGGTGCCCTTGCCCGTCTTGGAGACGGTCAGGCCCATGGTCTGCAGGGCCCGCAGGGCCTCGCGCAGCACGGGCCTGCTGACCTCCAGGGTGCGGCACAGCTCCGCCTCGGAGGGCAGCTTGTCCCCCACCCCGTACTCGCCTCCCTCGATGGCCGCGCGCAGGTGTCCGAGCACCGCCTCCATGGCGCTGATGCGCCGGGGGCCGCCCTGACTGGCTGTCTGGCTGTCTGACAGGTTCACGGGTGCGATCCTCCGGGTGGCGGGTGGGGGCTGTCAAGGGAAGCGAGAGGTGAAATGCGCGGGGCGTGACGCCTTGGAGCGGCGTCACGCCCTGTGGCGACCGAACGACCGCTCAACTGCGGTCAGTCAACTGTTGAGGGTCAACCCTCGCGGATCAACTGTTGATCGCGCCCGTGCTCAGCAGCCCCAGCAGCAGGACGCCGACGATGATCCGGTAGATCACGAAGGCGTTGAAGGAGTGCTTGGCGACGAACTTCAGCAGCCAGGCGATGGACCCGTAGGCGACGACGAAGGAGACGACCGTGCCGACGATCAGCGGCGCGGCACCCACCCCCGTGCCCAGGGCGTCCTTGAGCTCGTAGATGCCGGCGCCGGTCAGGGCGGGGATGCCGAGGAAGAAGGAGAGCCGGGTGGCGGCGACGCGGTCCAGGTCGAGGATCAGGGCCGTGGACATGGTGGCGCCGGAGCGGGAGAAGCCGGGGAAGAGCAGGGCGAGGATCTGCGAACCGCCCACCAGCATCGCGTCCTTGAACGTGGTGTCGTCCTCACCGCGCTTGTGCCGGCCCATCTGGTCCGCCGCCCACATCACGCCACTGCCGACGATCAGCGAGCCCGCGACCACCCACAGGGAGGCGAGCGGCCCCTCGATGAGCGGCTTGGCGGCGAGACCCACGATGACGATCGGGATCGTCGCGGCGATCACCCACCACGCGAACTTGTAGTCGTGGTGGTACCGCTCCTCCTTGTCGACCAGCCCACGGCCCCACGCGGACATGATCCGCACGATGTCCTTGAAGAAGTACACGAGCACGGCGGCGATCGCGCCGACCTGGATGACGGCCGAGAACCCGACGACGGCGTCGTCGTCCACGGGGATGTTCATCAGCCCCTCGGTGATCTTCAGATGCCCGGTCGAGGAGACGGGGAGGAACTCGGTCACCCCCTCGACCACTCCGAGGACGACGGCCTGACCGACATTGATGACGCTCATGGAATCCAGTTCTGAGGAGTTGGTCGACAGTGCTGTAGACAGTCTTACTACGCCCGAGTGAGGTCGCCGGCCTAACCCCAGAGGGCCTGAGCGACCGAAACCCCGACAAATGCCGCGCCGAGGCCTGCCATCACACTGCCCACGACGTTGGCGGCAGCGTAGAGCCCCGCACCGGTCTCGGTGAGCCTCAGGGTCTCGTACGAGAAGGTCGAGTACGTCGTCAGGGCCCCGCACAGGCCGGTGCCCAGGAGGAGTTGCAGATGGGCGCTCGCGGCCCCGGCGGTCGCGGCGCCGGTGAGCGTGCCGAGGATCAGGCAGCCGCACACGTTCACCGCGAAGGTGCCCCAGGGGAAGACCGAGTCGTGCCGGGACTGCACCGCGCGGTCGGTGAGATAGCGCAGCGGCGCGCCGACCACGGCACCCAGCACGACGAGCAGCCAGTTCACAACGACTTCTTACCCTTCGTGTCCGATTCGCCGGGCCCGCGGTCACGGCCGACGTACCTGATGACCTCGCAGTCGTCGAGGATCACCAGCCCTTCGTCGACGAGTTCGTCGAGCTGCGGCAGGAAGGCCCGCACCCGCTCCTCGGTGTCGACCACGATGATCGCGACGGGCAGGTCCTCGCTCAGGGACAGCAGCCGCGAGGTGTGGATCCGGGAGGAGGCGCCGAAGCCCTCTATGCCGCGGAAGACGCTGGCACCGGCGAGTCCGGCCGCGTGCGCGCGGTGCACGATCTCCGAGTAGAGGGGCTTGCGGTGCCAGGTGTCGTTCTCTCCGACGAAGACGGTCAGGCGCAGGGCGCCGCCGGTCAGCCTCGTCATCGGTGCCTCCACTTCAGGGCGCGGCGGGCCGCCGTCGCGGCGAGCCACACCGCCGTGAGCGCCGCGAGCAGGGTCGCGGCGAGGTAGGCCAGACCCGTGCGGGGATGGCCGGCGTCGACGAGTTTCTGGATGTCGACGGCGTACGTCGAGAAGGTGGTGAAGCCGCCGAGCACGCCGGTGCCGAAGAACGGGCGGAGCAGGCGGCGGGTGGTCCAGATCTCGGTGACGAGCACCATGAACACGCCTATGACGGCGCAGCCGACGACGTTCGTCCAGAAGGTCGCCCAGGGGAATCCGCCGGGCTGGGCGGGCCACCACAGGGCGAGTGCGTAGCGGGCCGTCGCACCGATCGCGCCGCCGAGGGCGACCATCGCGACGATGGGGGTCTGGCCCCGCCAGTCGGCCCGGCGACGGGTCTCGGGGCGGGTGCGCAGGCTCTCGGCTTCCGGGGCTGTCATGGTCGTACGTCTCCTACTCGCCTGGGCCCGGGCATGCGGGCACCGCTCGTTCGCAAGTAGGGACCGTTGGCGGCAGCGCTGCCGCGGTTCGGGTACGGCGGGCCCCACCGCCGCGCCGCGGGACGTGCCCGCGACCGGGCATCAGGTTAACGCCCGGGCGGGACCGTGGTCACTTCGGGACCGGCGGCTCGCACACCGCGATGCCGCGCTCCCAGAGGCTGCCCAGGACCAGGTGTCCGGCGGCCTCGCACACGCTGGTCACCATGCGGAAGCCGGAGTGACGGCGGGCGAGGTGGTGGACGGTGGTGCCGGTGTCGTCGATCGCGAGGGCGCCGATCGTACCGGTGGGGCGGAAGGGGGCGCGGACGGCGATGCGGGCGGCGCGGGCACGGACGGTGGGGGCCGCGCGGTGCAGCAGGTCCAGGGGTGGGATGCGGGGGCCGGCCAGGGACACCCAGATCGGGCCGTCGGGGCCGCCGCGCCAGAGGTTGTCGGGCATGCCCGGGAGGTTCTCGGCGAAGGGTTCGGAGCGACCCGCCTTCGCGCCGGTGAGCCAGTAGCGGGTCAGGCGGCGGGCGCCGGTCTCGGCGACGACCAGAAAGGATTCGTCGGCGCTCAGCGCGAGGCCGTTGGCGAACTGCAGCCCCTCCAGCAGCACTTCGGGGGTCTCCGTGCCCGGCGCGAGGCGCAACAGGCGGCCGGTTCCGGTGTGTTCGACGAGGTCGCCGATCCACTGGTCGAGGGGATAGCGGCGGCTGGAGACGGTGAAGCAGACGCTCCCGTCGGCAAGCGCGACGACATTGCTGCAGAACCGCAGCGGCTCCCCCAGCACCGAGTCGGCGAGGATGCGTACGACCCCGTCGGTCAGGTCGACGCGCAGCAGGCCGAGTTCGGCGTCGCACACCAACAGGGAGCCGTCCGGGAGGAGTTCGAGGCCGAGCGGTCTGCCGCCGGTCTCCGCGAGGACCTCGACGCGGGCCTCGGCGGAGTCCGCCAGGCCGTCGACGCGCAGGATGCGGCCGTCCTCGACGCCCGTGATGACACGGCCGCGCGAGTCGGCGACCACGTCCTCGGGGCCCCGGCCGCCGATGTCGACGTAGCGGAGCGGGACGAGTGGCGTGGGTCGGTCCATGTGCGTCTGCCCTTCGGAGAGTTCGCCGGCCGGGCTCGCGAACGGCCTCCGTCGGCGCGCCCGTTCGCGGCTACCAGCCTTTCTCAAACATGCGCGCGACCTCGGCGATCCGCATCTCGTCGCGCCGGTAGTAGGTGCGCCGGCGGATCCTGCGGGTGCGCACCAGGCCGAGGGCCGCGAGCAGGCCGAGGTGGGTGTCGGCGACCTTGCGGGGCACGCCGAGCTTCGCCGCGACGGCCTGCGCGGTCACGCCGTCCTCGGCGCGGTCGCCGTGCGGCTGCGGCGGGAAGTTGGCGACCGGGTCCTTCAGCCACTCCAGGATGCCCAGACGCAGTTCACTGACCGGAGTCCTCAACATCTCGTCCTCCTCCCGGACGGACCGCCGCATACCGCGCGTCTTCCCACTCTCCCGCAGTCGGGGCCGCCGTGTCCGGGACTCGGCGAGCCTTGTCCGGGACCGGGCGGCCCGGACGGCCCTCAGCCGTCCCCGCCCGGCCCCGGAAAAGCGGCGGGGGCCCGGCCGCTCCCCTGCGACCGAGCCCCCTCCTCGTGGTTCAGCGGTGGCTGAACCACGCCATCGCCGGGAGCGCCCTGTCGTCGTATCCGAACAGGGCCTGGTTCTCCCAGCCGTTGCCTGAGGTGGAGTCGGCCGGGTCCCAGCCGTTGCCGGTGACCGCGGTCCAGGTCGCCTCCCAGTAGAAGACGCCGAGGCCGCGGCCGTTCGGGACCGCCTCCACGATGTTGGCCACCGCGTTCATCCACGCCAGCTGCCCGGCGGTGGTGGCCGGGTAGCCGGTGACGAGTTCGCCGGTGGTGTCGATCTGGTTGCCGAGGGAGTCGTCGCTGTCGAGCCGGAAGGGGTAGGCCGTCTCGGCGATGAACACGGGCTTGGCGTAGCGGGCTGCCACGTCGTCGAGGGTGGTCTGCGCGGCGGCGAGCGAGCCGTGCCAGTACCCGTAGTACGACAGCCCGATCACGTCGTAATTGATCCCGTACGTCCTGGCGCTGTCGAACCACCAGCGCACGGTGGCGTCGTCACCGGCGTTGGCGAGATGCAGTGCGACCTGTGTGCTCGACGAGACCGCCTTGACCGCGCTGTAGCCGGAGTTGATCAACCCGGCGAGCTGCGACCAGTTGCCGGTGGAGCCGTCGGACCACAGCATGCCGCCGTTGATCTCGTTGCCGACCTGCACCATGTCGGCCGTCGTGCCCTGCGCCTTGAGCGCGTTGAGCACGTCGAAGGTGTGGTTGTAGACGTCGGTCTTCAGCTGGCTGTACGAGTGGGCGGCCCAGGCTGCAGGCTTGGTCTGCTTGCCCGGGTCGGCCCAGGTGTCCGAGTAGTGGAAGTCGACCAGCAGCTTCATGCCGGCCGCCTTGACGCGTTTGGCGACGGCGAGCACGTGCGCCTTGTCGTTGTAGCCGTCGGCCGGGTTGACCCACACCTTGAGGCGCGCGTAGTTCATGCCGGCGTTCTTGAGGATGGTGACCGCGTCCCCGGTGGTGCCCGAACTGGTCTTGTAGACACCGCCCTTGGCCTCGCTCTTAGCGAGGGAGGAGATGTCGGAACCCTTGATCGACAGTCCGGTCGAACCGGACGTGAAGGTCAGGTCGTCAACATTGATCCAGTTGCCCGCGTTCGCGTCACTGTTGATGCTGATGGTGCACTGGTTGTTCGTCACGTTGATCGACGTGACGATGCGGACCCAACTGCTGATGGACACCGGCAGATCGGTGCGCTGGTCCGCACTGCCGCAGTTCTTCAATGCCAGGTAGGCGGAGTTCTGCCCGCCGCCGGAGCGCACCCACGCGGTGAGCGTGTAGGCGCCGTTGGTCAGACCCGACAGGTACTGGTAGGTCTCCACCTTGTAGGCGGCGGCCGAGTACTGGGACAGGCGGTAACTCCCGCCGTGGCCACCGGACTCGGTGTAGGAGGCGCCGGCGTCGCCGTACTCGGACCAGCCGGTCGGCGCGGCCGTGGCCGCCCCGTCGGACTCGAAGCCGCCGTTGGTCAGCGTGCTCGCCGCCGTCGCGGTCTGGGCGGGCAGGGCGGTGAGGGCGAGCCCGGCCACGAGCGGCAGCAGCAGGGCCCTGAGAGTGCGTCTGGGATGGAACATCGTCGTCCGTCGTCCCTTCGACATGCATGGGGATGGGGGTGCCCGCACGGCCGGCCCGGGTTCGGGGAGGAGCCGGTGTGCGAGATCCCCTCCACCCGCGGCACGCGGCTCGCGCGGGCGGAGGGAGTCGGCTCAGCCGTCGAGTCGTACGACCCGGACGGCTCCCGCGGGGACCGCCAGGCGGCCCGCGGCGCGTTCACCGGTCAGCAGCTCGGTGCCGGACGCGTCCAGCGGCACCTTGACGTCCGACGCGGTGTGGTTGATGGCGAACAGGAAACGGCCCGACTCGCCCGTGCGGCGCACCACTTCGACGTCCGGGGGCAGGTCGGGGCGCGGGGCGAGGCGCGCGTCCTCGGTGGCCCAGCCGAGCAGCGCGTCCAGGCCCTCGGCGCCGAGCCGGGTGGAGACGTACCACGCGGTGCCCTCGCCGAGCCGGTGCCGGGTGACAGCAGGGTGGTCCGCGGCCGGTCCGTCGGCGTAGGTCCAGACGGTCTCGGCTCCACGCGGGACGACGAACTCGGCCCACACGTCGCCGCTGAGTTCGGAGCCGTCCGGACCGGCGATCCGCGTCGACTCGCCCTCCAGCAGCGGCGCGAACTCCTCGACGGTGAGGCCGAGTACGTCCCTGAGCGCGCCCGGGACGGGGCCCTCGTGGACGGCGTCGTACTCGTCGACGATGCCGGAGAAGTACGAGACGACGAGCGTGCCGCCGTTCTCGACGTACTCCTTGAGGTTGTTCCCGGCCGCCTCCGTCATCAGGTACAGCGCGGGCACGACGACAAGGGGATACCTCGACAAGTCGGCTTCCGGGTGGGCGAAGTCGACGGTGAGGTGCCGGTCGTAGAGGGCCGCGTAGAAGGCGTCGGCACGCTCGCGTGCGTCGTGGCCCTCGCTGGGCCGCCACTGGAGCTTCTGCGCCCACCACGAGTGCCAGTCCCACAGGACGGCCACGTCGGCCTCGGTGCGGGTGCCGCGGACCGGGGTCAACGAGTCGACGGCGGCGCCGAGTTCGACGACCTCGCGCCACACGCGGGTCTCGGTGCCGCCGTGCGGGAGCATCGCCGAGTGGAACTTCTCGGCGCCCCGCCGGGACTGGCGCCACTGGAAGAACATGGCGCCGTCGGAGCCGCGGGCCACGTGCGCGAGGGAGTTGCGGGCCATCTGGCCGGGGGCCTTGGCGGGGTTGCGGGGCTGCCAGTTGACGCCCGAGGTGGAGTGTTCCAGCAGGAGCCAGGGGGCGCCGCCGGCGACCGAGCGGGTGAGGTCGGCGGCCATCGCGAGGTTGACGTGCGTGCGGCGGCCGTCGGTGATCAGGTAGTGGTCGTTGGTGACGAGGTCGACCTCGCGGCCCCAGGCCCAGTAGTCGACCGAGTCGCACTGGCTGAGGGCGGCCATGAAGTTGGTCGTCACCGGGATGCCCGGCGAGAGGCGGTGCAGGATGTCCCGCTCCATGACGAAGTTCTCGCGCATGGTGGCGTCGGCGAAGCGCTTGTAGTCCAGCGCCTGGCCGGGATTGCCGACGGTCGGGGTGACGCGGGGCGGGTTGATCTGGTCGAAGCCGGCGTAGCGCTGACCCCAGAAGGCCGTGCCCCAGGCCTCGTTGAGGGCCTCGACCGTCCCGTACGTCGTCGCCAGCCAGCGTCGGAAGTGGGCCGCGCAGGAGTCGCAGTAGCAGGCCGAGACGGGGACGCCGTACTCGTTGTGCACGTGCCACAGCGCGAGGGCCGGGTGGGCGGCGTAGCGCTCGGCGAGTCGGGTGGTGATGCTCGCGGCGGCGGCGCGGTAGTCGGCGTTGCTGTGGCAGATGGCGCCGCGCGAGCCGAACTCCAGGCGCACGCCCTCGGGGGTGACCGGCAGCGCCTCGGGGCGGGCGCGGTAGAACCAGGCGGGCGGGGCGACGGTCGGGGTGCCGAGGTCGACGCGTATGCCGTGGTCGTGCAGCAGGTCGAGCAGGCGGTCCAGCCAGCCGAAGTCGTACTCCCCCGGCGCGGGTTCGAGCAGCGCCCAGGAGAAGATCCCGACGCTCACCATCGTCACGCCGGCCTCCCGCATCAGCCGGACGTCCTCCGGCCACAGGTGCTCCGGCCACTGCTCGGGGTTGTAGTCCCCGCCGAAGGCCAGCCCGGCGAGGCCCTTGGGGGTGGTCTCCGGCATGGGTCTCTCCCGATGGGTCGAATATTTGGGAACGTGCACACAGAGGGCTAGCGGTGCGACCACACAATAACCGCACCACCGCGACCACTGACAAGGGTTGGTGACCGCGGCGTTCTGTGCACGTTCCCAGCAACAGGGCAGACCCTCACCCGATCCAGCGGTTCCGGCATCTCGATCCGCTCCCCGGGGCCGTAAAGTCATGACCATGAGCAACACGGGGGGCCGACGCAGACCGCCGACGATCCATGACGTGGCCCGCGAGGCGGGGGTCTCGCGCGGGACCGTGTCACGGGTGCTCAACGGCGGGCACTACGTCAGCCCGGCCGCCCAGGAGGCGGTCAACGCCGCGATCCGCAGGACCGGGTACGTCGTGAACCGGCACGCGCGTTCGCTGATCACCGGGCGGTCGGACTCGGTGGGCTTTCTGCTGACGGAGCCTCAGGAGCGGTTCTTCGAGGACCCGAACTTCAACGTCCTGCTGCGCGGCTGCACCCAGGCGCTGGCCGCGCACGACATCCCGCTGCTGCTGATGCTGGCGGGCACCGAGGACGAGCGGCGGCGCATCACGCGGTACATCACGGCGGGACATGTCGACGGAGTACTGCTGGTCTCCAGCCACTTCGGGGACCCGGTCGCCGAGGAACTGCGCGAGGCGGGCGTCCCGTTGGTCGCCTGCGGGAAGCCCATCGGGGGCGGCTCGAAGGTCAGTTACGTGGCCGCCGACGACCGGGACGGCGCGCGGGACATGGTCCGTCATCTGCTCTCCCTGGGGCGGCGCCGGGTGGGCGTAGTCACCGGTCCGCTCGACACCCCGGGCGGTGTGGAGCGCCTCGCCGGTTACAAGGAGGTGCTCGCCGAGGCGGGCATCGAGATCGACGAACGGCTCGTCGTGTCCGGTGACTACAGCCGGGCCAGCGGCGAGGCGGGCGCGGAGCGGCTGCTCGCCCAAGTACCGGACCTGGACGCGGTCTTCGTCGCGTCCGACCTGATGGCCCAGGGCGTCCTCACGGCGCTGGAGCACGCGGGCCGGCGGGTCCCGCAGGACGTCGCGGTCGGCGGCTTCGACGACTCCCCCGCCGCGGTGGCCGCCCGGCCCGAACTCACCACCATCCGCCAGCCCTGGGACCGCATCAGCGCCGAGATGGTCCGGGTGCTCCTCGCCCAGATCGGCGGCGAGGACCCGGCTGCGGTGATCCTGCCGACGGAGCTGATCCGACGCGAGTCGACCTGACGGACGTAGCGCGGACAACCGGTCAGTTTCCGAGAAGCGGCCCTCCCCTCTCCCGCCTTAGCGTGAAACCACCGACGCGGAACGTCGGACCACCCACGCGAAGGAGTACGCCATGACTGCCGGTGTGCAGACGATCATCTACCCCGTCAAGGACATCGCCCAGGCGAAGGCCCTCTTCAGCGCGCTGCTCGAAGTGGAGCCGTACGCCGACGAGCCCTACTACGTCGGCTTCAAGGCCGCCGGGCAGGACATCGGGCTCGACCCCAACGGGCACGCGAAGGGCATGACCGGGCCGGTGCCGTACTGGCACGTCGACGACATCCGGGGCCGGCTCGCGGCGCTGGTGGAGGCGGGCGCGGAGGTGCTGCAGGACGCCCAGGACGTGGGCAACGGCCGGCTGATCGCCTTCCTCAAGGACGCGGACGGCAACCTCGTGGGACTGCTCCAGGACCCGGCCGTCTGAGGTCCGAAGCCGGGCCCGCGCCACGTGCGTCCGCACCGCACGCATCCAAAACTGCATGCATCCGCACTAGTTGCACACTCAACGAATGGCCGATTCGGTGTTACCGTGCGGGTATGGCAGCGAACACCGTCGACGCCCGGCTCGAAGAGAGATGGCGGGACATCCTGTCCGTGCACGCCCGCACGATGTGCGAGATCGACCGGGTCCTGCACCCGCACGGCCTGGGCGCGAGCGACTTCGAGGTGCTCGACGTCCTCGCGTCCGAGGCCCCCCGCGAGGGCGACCGGTGCCGGGTGCAGAGCCTCGTCGGACGGGTCCATCTCAGCCAGAGCGCGCTGTCCCGGCTCATCGGCCGGCTGGAGAAGGACGGCCTGCTGGAGCGTTCGGTCTGCGCGGAGGACCGGCGCGGTGTGTTCGTCACCCTCACCGACAAGGGCCGCGACGTGCACGCACAGGTGCTGCCGGTCCAACGGGCCGCGCTGGCCCGCATGTTGGACGACGGATCCGCGGCGCGGGACTGAATCCCCCCGCGGCCGACGTCCGTTCAGGCGCGCCCGTCCGGCGCGCAGCCCCGCAGCATGAACGCGATCACCTCGTCCAGCCCGTGCTCCGTGATCTCGGGAGCGAGCATGCCGGTCGCCGCCAGGTCGGCGTAACCGTGCAGGGCGGCGAATATCGGGATGCCGACGCGCTCGACGGATCCCTCCCGCACCTCACCGTCGCGCTGCCCGTCGACCACCAGCCGCTCAATGATCTCGGACCATTTCTGAGTGGCCTGACGCAGGGCCGCGGACGCCTCCGGGTCGTGCTTGATCGAGTACATCAGGTCCAGCAGCACGACGTTGTCCAGGCAGAAGCCCACGTACGTGCGGACGATCGCGTCCAGCCGTTTCGGGAAGGTCTCCCCGGCGTCGGCCTGTGATTCCGCCATCGCCGAGGTCATCCGCTCGTAGCCGACCAGCGCGAGCGCGTCCAGGAGCGCCTGCTTGTCCTTGAAGTGGCGGCTCGGTGCGGCGTGACTGACACCGATGTCCCGGGCCAGTTCGCGCAGCGACAGCGCGGCGGTCCCCTTCTCCCGGAGGGTCTCTTCGGCGCGTGCCAGCAAGGCGGCGCGCAGGTCTCCGTGGTGGTAAGGGCGAGGGCTGGTCTGCATGAGCGCCAGTGTATCGACCACGTACGCACCGCCTACATTGTTGTCGGCGCCATCATTGTTGGCGACGTCACTATTGTTGACATTGACAGCATTGTTGGCGGCGCCTACATTGGTTGGCATGACTACTGCATCGAGCAAGTGGAACGTCACCGATCTCCCCGACCAGAGCGGTCGCACGGCCGTCGTCACCGGCGCCAACAGCGGTCTCGGCATCGCCACCGTCACGGCGCTGGCCGACGCGGGCGCCCACGTGGTGCTCGCGGTACGGGACCCGAAGCGCGGCGAGGCCGCCGCCGCGGGCGTGCGCGGCAGTGTGGAGGTGCGCCGGCTCGACCTGGCCGACCTCTCCTCCGTGCGCGAGTTCGCCGCCGGCTGGCAGGGCGACCTGGACCTGCTCATCAACAACGCCGGCGTCATGAACATCCCGGAGTCCCGCACCAAGGACGGCTTCGAGATGCAGTTCGGCACCAATCACCTGGGCCACTTCGCCCTGACGAACCTGCTGCTGCCGCACATCACCGATCGTGTGGTGACGGTGGCGTCCGGCGCGCACAAGATGCCGGGCAGCCCGTACATCCACTTCGACAACCTGGACCTCACCGGCGAGTACGCCCCGATGACGGCCTACAGCCAGTCCAAGCTGGCCAACCTGCTCTTCACCCTCGAACTCCAGCGGCGCCTCGCCGAGTCGGGCTCGTCCGTGCGAGCCCTGGCGGCGCACCCCGGCTGGGCCGCCACCAACCTGCAGAGCCATGACGGCAGCGCCCTGCGCCGCGTCTTCATGCAGCTCGGAAACCGCTTCGTGGCCCAGGACAACAAGGCCGGCGCACTGCCGACCCTGTACGCCGCCACGCAGGACCTGCCCGGCGCGAGCTACCTGGGCCCCGACGGTCTCGCCGAGATGCGCGGCGCCCCGACCCTGGTCGGCCGCTCCTCCGCGGCCAGCGACCCGGCGGCTGCCCGCCGCCTGTGGACGGCCTCCGAGGAACTGACCGGCGTCACGTTCCCGCAGCCGGCCGCGGCCGCCACCGCGTGACGGCACCGCATTACGTCGGTCAGGCCCGGGCCCGCAGCCGGAACACCGGATGGTCCGCGGGGTCGGGCAGCGCCGTGAGCACCTGGGAGACCGTCGGCATACTGCCGTACTTCTCCCGGTAGGCGACCATCAGCGGCGGCCGCTCCGCCTCCGGCACCTCCTCGGCGACGAGTTCCTCGGTACGGCCGCGCGAGGTCACCCGGCACTCGGGCGCGGCCCGCAGATTCAGTGCCCAGTCGCTGAGGCCCCGGTACGACACGAGGTAACGCTCCCCCTCGTGCTCCAGCACGGCGACCGGCACCGTCACCCAGCGGCCGCTCTTCCGCCCGCGCACCGACAGCTTGGACACCATCGAGCGCCCGAACAGCGGCGCCAGCCGGTTGCCCACGTGCCGCTGCATCCAGGGCGGCTTGAGATACGTACGGTCCGTCATCGGTCTCCCCTTCGCATGGTGTGCAGGGTCCCGAGAACGATCCTCCTCCGTGAACCAATGGTTCAGCAGGTCCTGGTGGGCTCCGGACGTCACTCCGGCCGCAGCAGATCCCGTACGGCCGCGAAGGCCGCCTCCGTCGTCGCCGGGTCCGCGCCGGGGCGGGCCAGGGCGCTCATCGGGATGGGGGTGACGGCCGGGAGGCCCTCGTACGGGGTGAGCCCGTCCGGGGCGGGGCCGACCGCGGCGAGCAGGGCCACGCCCTCGCCGGTGCGGGCGATGTCGAGGACGCCCGCCAAATATCCCGCGTCACCCACGACCGTGGCCGGCACACCGTGCGCGGCGAGGGTGGCGATGGCCCGGCGGCGGATCGCGCACGGATCCTCGATGGCGACCAGCGGCACGGGCGCGGGCGGCGGCGGCGGCGCCCAGCCGGGGACGGCGTGCCAGCCGAGCGGCAGGCCGCCGACTCGGGTTCCCTCGGTCGCGGCGGCCTCCGTCACGTACACCGCGACATCCACGCTCCCCCGCTCCACGGCCTCCACAAGCCGGGCGGACCGGTCGATGCGGAAGCGTACCCGGCAGCCCGGCCGCACCTCCTGGACGGCCGCGGTCAGCCGGGGCAGGAACTGGTCGGCCGCGTGCTCGGTGGTCCCGACGGTGACCGTGTCCCCCTCCGAACCGAGCAGGGTGCGTACGGCTTCGTCGTGCACGGCGAGGATCCGCCGGGCCTGTTCCAGCAGCCGTCGCCCCTCGGGCGTGAACCGGGTGCCGCGGCCGTCGCGCTCGACGACCGGGCTGCCCAGCGCCTTCTCCAGCCTGCGCACATGCTGACTCACCGCGGACTGGCTGAGGGCGAGCGTCCGGGCGGCCCGGTGGAAGCCGCCGCAGTCGGCGATCGCGGTCAGGCTGCGCAGGGCCACGATGTCGAGGACAGGTGGGGACATGCGGCGACAGTAACCGCTCTCGGTGATCGATCGCGATTCCTGATCGGTTTCGATGCGGAATCATCGTTGGACGCGATCGGTCATGTCCGGTCATGATGAGCACATGTTGCCCGCGACTGCTTCCGCTGCCCTTCTGACGCAGCGCCGAGTCATCGACTTCGGCGTGGCGTGCAGCGCGCTCTGTCGCTGACCTTCCCTTCGGTGGCCCGCCACCGTCCGAGCTGATCACTTCCGCGTTACGGGCGTACGCCCTCGCTGACACGTGACAGCCGCTTTCGCGCGCCCTCTTCCTTCCCTGTCCGCCGGCCGTCTCTCTGCCCGCGCCCACCCTGCCCCCCGATTGCAAACGGGAGTTGCCCCCTCATGTCCGCATCCTTCTCCTGGGACGAACCCGAAGGCCTCGCCGCGCGCGGCACGTTGATCGTGCTCGCGGGACGGGGTGAACACGGCGGTGTGTACGAGCGGTTCGGGCGTCGGCTCGCCTTCGACGCCTACCGGGTGCGCGCCCTCGGCGACCCGACCGACGACCCGTCCGTGCTCGACGAGGCGGCGAAACTGCTGGCCGACGAGTCCCTGCCGGGCCCGAAGGTGCTGGTCGGTTCGGACACCGGCGCCCGCCACGCCGCCCACCTCGCCGCCGAGGGCGTCCCGGGCCTGGACGCGCTGATCCTGGTCGGCCTGCCCACCACGCCCTGGAACACGGGGAGTTGGGAGGAGGAGGTGGCAGCCCGGACCGCCTGCCCCACGCACCAGGGCCGGCTCACGAACGACCCGGCCTTCCGGCACGGAGCCCTGGCGGTGACCCCGGACCTGCCCGACCTCCGGCTGGACCTCGTCCAGGTCCCGGTCCTCGCCCTGCACGGCAAGGACGACGAGGTGAGCCCGGTCGAGGAGGCGCTGAGCGCGTACGCGGGACACCCCGGCGTGCACGCGGTGACCTTCAACAACGGTCGGCACGACGTCCTCAACGACGCCCTGCACCGCACCTCCGCCGCCACCGTCGTGCTCTTCCTGGAACGGCTGCGGCTCTCCCCCGAACTGCCCGCGATCGCGGAGGACCAGGCATGAGCGTCACGACCACCGTCACCGAACTGCGCGACCTGCTCGCCTCCGACACCCCGCCGGCCGTGCTCGACGTCCGCTGGGCACTGGGCGATCCGCACGGCCGCGACCACTACGCCGACGCCCACATCCCGGGCGCGGTCTACGTCGACCTCGACCGCGAACTGGCCGCGCCGGCCACCCCGGAGGGCGGTCGGCATCCACTGCCCGACCTCGCGGAGCTGCAAGCGGCCGCTCGGCGGTGGGGTCTGCGTGACGGGCAGTCCGTCGTCGTGCACGACGACCTGGGCAACACGGCGGCGGCGCGCGCCTGGTGGTTGCTGCGGTACGCGGGCGTCGAGCAAGTGACGCTGTTGGACGGGGCGTTGGGCGCCTGGCGCTCTGCCGGGCTGCCGCTGGAGTCGGGGATCCCGGCCGACCCGCCGCCCGGGGACGTCGTCCTGCGGGCGGGCGGCCTGCCGACCACCGACGCCGACGGGGCCGCCGAACTCGCGGCCACCGGGCTGCTGTTGGACGCGCGGGCCGCCGAGCGGTACCGCGGCGAGGTCGAGCCGGTGGATCCGCGCGCGGGCCACATCCCGGGAGCCGTCTCCGCTCCCACGGGCGAGAACCTGGCGGCCGACGGCACCTTCCTGCCGGCCGACGCGCTGCGCGAGCGGTTCGAGAAGCGGGGTGCCGGGACGGCCGACCGGATCGGCGTCTACTGCGGCTCCGGCGTGACCGCCGCCCATCAGATCGCCGCCCTGGAGATCGCCGGCTTCGAGGCGGTCCTCTTCCCCGGCTCCTGGTCCGCCTGGTCCACCGATCCCGCCCGCCCGGCCGCCACCGGCCCGCTGCCGGACTGAGGAGAAACCCCGCCATGACGACGAAACCGCTGGACGTGGGGGTCCTGCCCGACCAGGACCGCCCCGAGGACCCCAAGCCCACCACCCGCGTCACCATCCGCGGCACCACGAAGACCAGCCGCCGGTTCGCCGTTCCCCGCTCGGTGCGCCGGGCCGCGGGACCCGTGGGCCTGATCCTCCTGTGGTTCCTGACCTCGGCCACCGGAGTGCTCCCCGAGTCCGTCCTGGCCTCGCCCGTCGACGTCGTCCGCCAGGCCGTCGAGCTGACGAAGAACGGCGAACTGCCCAGCGCCATCGCCGCGTCGGGCCGCCGGGCCGCCATCGGCTTCCTGATCGGCGCGACCGTCGCACTCGGCCTGTCCCTGCTGGCCGGTCTGTTCCGGCTCGGCGAGGACGTCATCGACTCCTCGATGGGCATGTTCCGGGCCATCCCCTGGGTGGGTCTGATCCCGCTGTTCATCGTCTGGTTCGGCATCGAGGAGACACCGAAGATCGCACTGGTCGCCCTCGGCGTGACGTACCCGCTGTACTTCAACATCTACGGCGGCATCCGCTCCACCGACTCCCAACTCGTCGAGGCCGCCCGGATGATGGGGCTCGGACGGCTCGGGCTGATCAAGTACGTCATCCTGCCGAGCGCGCTGCCCGGTGCCCTCGTTGGCCTGCGGTACGCCCTGTCCACCGCCTGGCTCGCGCTGGTCTTCGCCGAGCAGATCAACGCGGACGCGGGGCTCGGCTATCTGATGAGCAACGCCCAGCAGTACTTCCGCACGGACGTCATCGTGCTGTGCCTGGTGGTGTACGCGCTGCTCGGCCTCGCCTGCGACTTCGCCGTCCGGATCCTGTCGCGACGGCTGCTGACCTGGCGGGCCAACTTCGAGGGCGAGGCGTAGACATGGCCAACTCCGTTGAGATACGCGGGCTTTCGCGAGCCTTCGACGGCAACACCGTCCTGCACGAGCTCGATCTCGACATCCGTGAGGGCGAGTTCGTGGCCCTGCTCGGGCACAGCGGCTGCGGCAAGTCGACGCTGCTGCGGATCCTCGCCGGGCTCGACGACGAGATCGGCGGCGAGGTGACCGTGCCGGCCCGGCGCAGCGCGGCCTTCCAGTCGCCGCGCCTGCTGCCCTGGTTGAAGGTGTGGCGCAACGTCGTCCTCGGACTGCCCGGACGGCCGGACCGGGACCTCGCGCTCAAGGCCCTCGACGAGGTCGGCATCGCGGAGCGCGCCACCGTATGGCCCAAGACCCTCTCCGGCGGTCAGGCGCAGCGCGTCTCGCTCGCCCGGGCCCTGGTGCGCGAGCCCGAACTGCTGCTCCTGGACGAGCCGTTCGGCGCCCTGGACGCCCTGACCCGCGGCAAGGTGCAGCAACTCGTCGCCGAACTGTGGCGGTTGCACGGCTGCGCGATCCTCCTGGTCACCCATGACGTGGAAGAGGCCCTGCTGCTGGCCGACCGCGTGCTGGTGATGGACGAGGGCCGGATCGCCCACGAGGTGACCGTCGACCTGCCCCGTCCGCGCGATCTGACCGCCCCCGAGTTCGTGACCCTGCGCGCCCGCCTCCTGAACTGGCTCGGCGTGACCCACACCCTGGAAGGAACCCCCTCGTGACACGCAGACTCGCCATCGCCGCGACGAGCTTCACCGCCCTGCTGGCGCTGACCGCCTGCGGTGCGGACTCCTCGGCGGACGCCTCCTCCAAGCAGGTCACCCTGACCATCGGCGACCAGGCCAAGACCCTGCAGACGATCGTCGCCGCCTCGGACGCCCTCAAGGGCGCCGGATACAAGGTGAAGTGGGCCGAGTTCGAGGGCGCGGCCCCGCTCTACCAGGCCGTGCAGGCGGGCGCCGCCGACACCGGGTACTCCGCGGACCTGCCGGCGCTCCAGGCGCTGAGCGGCGGAGTGAAGGTCAAGAACGTCGCCGCTCTCAAGAACGACGGCACGCACGTCGGCATCGTCGTCCGCAAGGACTCCGGCATCGACAGCGTCAAGGACCTCAAGGGCCAGAAGGTCGTGGTGTCCTCCGCCAAGGGCAGCATCTCCGAGTACCTGCTGGCCAACGTGCTCAAGCAGAACGGCCTGAGCTACAAGGACGTCAAGGTGCAGTACCTGCTGCCGACCGACGCGCAGGCCGCGTTCGCCTCCGGGAAGGTCAAGATCTGGGCGACCTTCGGCGTCTACCAGGCGGTCGGCCTGGAGCAGGGCGGCAAGCTGCTCATCGACGGCGCGGACGGCCGGGTCAGCGGCATCGGCTTCATCAACGCCTCCGAGAAGGCCCTCGGCGACTCCAAGAAGAAGGCCGCGCTCGGCGACTTCCTCAAGCGGCTCGGTACGGCCCTGAAGTGGACCAGCACCCACCAGGACGCGTACGCCAAGGCGATCGAGGAGCGCAACGGCGCCGACGCCTCCGTGGCGAAGACGCTCGCCTCGGCCGCGTACAGCCAGGTCCTGCCGATCACCTCCGACATCGACACGACCGTGCAGGGCGTGGCCGACCTCATGAACAGCATCGGTGTCCTGGACCCGAACGTCGAGGTGGCGAAGTCGGCCGACACCTCCCTGCTCAAGTGACCTTCACGCATTAGGAGTTCGTTCATGCCTGTCGAGTTCATCAGCGCCGTCCACACCGACTCCGGAGCCTCGGGCCCGGCGGCCTCCAGCCGGACCGGCTTCGACCGCGACCACCTGCGCAAGTACGCCCGTGCCCTGGACGACGGCGGTTTCGACCACACCCTGGTGGCCTACCACTCGGCCTCGCCGGACGCCTTCCAGGTCGCCCAGTACGTCGCCACCCAGACCGAGCGCGTGCGCCCGATCCTCGCCCACCGCCCGGGCGTGATCTTCCCGACGCACGCGGCCCGTGCCCTGGCCACGCTGGACCAGATCAGCGACGGCAGGCTGACGCTGCACATCATCTCCGGGGGCAGCGACGAGGAGCAGCACCGGGAGGGCGACTACCTCAACAAGGCGGAGCGGTACGAGCGTTCGGACGAGTACATCCAGATCCTGCGGAAGGTGTGGCAGGCCGAGGGACCCGTCTCGCACGAGGGCAAATACTTCAAGTTCGAGGGCTACTACTCGGATGTGAAGCCGGTGAACGGGCTGGTCCCGATCTCGGTCGGCGGCTCCTCCCAGGACGCCTACCGGGTGGGCGGTCAGCAGGGCGACATCTTCGGGCTGTGGGGCGAGCCGCTCAAGGAGACGGCGGAGCAGATCGCCGCCGTGAACGCGGTCGCGGAGGCCGCCGGGCGCCCGAACCCCCGTATCTGGGTGTCGTTCCGGCCGATCATCGCGCCCACCGAGGAGCTGGCCTGGGAGAAGGCCCACCGCACGCTCGGTGTGCTCAAGGACCAGGCGAGGAACACCGAGTTGCTGCGCCACTACCGCACGACAGGCCGCCCGGCCAACGTCGGCTCCCAGCGGCTGCTGGACATCGCCGAGCGCGGCGAGGTCCACGACCGCTGCCTG
Source organism: Streptomyces sp. NPDC001002 (assembly GCF_053599215.1). Lineage (NCBI taxonomy): Bacteria > Bacillati > Actinomycetota > Actinomycetes > Kitasatosporales > Streptomycetaceae > Streptomyces > Streptomyces sp. NPDC001002. Next base: position 35,523 of record NZ_JBSFLV010000090.1, read on the forward strand.
TGGACCGCCCCCGCGGTCGCCACCAACGCGGCCGGCGCCTCGACCGCGCTGGTCGGCACCCCCGAGACCGTCGCCCAGGCGCTGCTCGACTACGTCGACATCGGCTGCGACCTGCTGTCGATCCGCGGCTACGACCCGCTCAACGACGCGATCGACTACGGCCGACACATCCTGCCGCTGGTCCGGCAGGAACTCGCCCACCGCGCGGCCACGTCCCAGGCCGCCTGAACCACCCGCCCCAACTCCCCTTCCAGGAAACCCTTATGGAGACTCCGTGTTGTTCCGCCGTTCCCTGCGCACGTCCGCCGCCGTGCTCGCCCTGCTGCTGCCCTTCGCGGCCGCCTGCGGGGGTGACGCCGAGGCCGAGTCCTCGTCCGACGTCTCCGCCGTGACCCTGAAGGTCGGCGACACCGGCTGGAAGGTCGACGAGGCGATCCTCAAGTACGCCCATCTCGACGACACCCCGTACAGGGTGAAGTGGAGCCTGTTCCAGGGCGGCGACCAGCAGCTCCAGGCGATGCGCGCCGGAGCGTTGGACCTCGCCTCCTCCAGCGAGATCCCGCCGATCTTCTCGGCCGCCGACGGCAGGCCCAACTTCAAGGTCGTCGCCGTCCAGCGCGGTGCCACCCTCAACCAGGAGGTCGTCGTCCCCAAGGGTTCGCAGGTGACCGACATCGCAGGGCTGAAGGGCAAGAAGGTCGGCTACGTCCAGAACACCACCGCCCACTACTTCCTGTACGAGCTGCTGAAGCAGGCCGGCCTCACCTGGTCGGACATCGACGCCAAGCCGCTGCTCCCCAACGACGGCCTCGCGGCCCTGAACGGCGGCAGCATCGACGCCTTCGCCTCGTACGGCACCTCGATCATCACCGCCCACCAGCAGGGCGCCCGAACGGTCGGCTCCGGCGCGGACATCCTGTCCGGCAACTTCCTCTGGTCCGCGCGCGACAGCGTCCTGAAGAGCCCCGCCCAGAAGGCCGCCGCGGCCGATCTGATCGCCCGGATCACCAAGGCGTACGCCTACGTCCGCGACGGCCACGAGGACGGCTTCGCGCAGGTCACCGCCGACGCCACCCACCAGCCCCTGGCCCAGGCGAAGTCGGACCTGCTCGCCGCGCAGAAGCAGCGTCCGACCCAGGCCCGGACGGTCGGCGACGACACGATCGCCTCGCAGCAGAAGGTGGCCGACGCCTTCACCGAACTCGGCGCGCTCAAGGAGCACTTGGACGTGAAGTCGTTCTGGACCACGGAACTCAACACCGACCTGAAGAAGGCCCTGTGAGCGACCGGACTCCGATCGACCGCATCGCCGAACTGGCGCCCGGGTACGACCAGTCGGGCGCGTTTCCCGCCGACTCCCTCCGGATCGCCCACGAGGCGGACTTGCTGACCGCGACCATCGGCGAGCGGTACGGCGGGAAGGGCGCCCGCGTCGAGGAGAGCGCGCGCATCCTCCACACGCTCGGCCGGGGCGACCCGTCCGTCGCCCTGATCGCGGCGATGACCCTCAACACCCATGCCCGGCAGGCCGTACAGCCGCACTGGCCGGACGAGGTGTACGCGCGCCTGGTCAAGGAGTCCTTCGAGCGGCCGGTGCTCATCAACCACGCACGCGTGGAGCCCGAGTTGGGCTCCCCCGCGCGCGGCGGACTCCCCGCCACCCTCGCCCGGCGCACCCCCGACGGGTGGTCGCTGAGCGGAACGAAACGCTTCGTGACCGGCGCCGAGGGTCTGGACTGGTTCCTGGTGTGGGCCACCACCGACGAGCCGGAGCCGCGCGTGGGCACGTTCCTGGTGCCCGGCGGCTCCTCGGGCATCGAAATCACCGGCCGCTGGGACCAGTTGGGGCTGCGGGCCAGCGGCAGCCACGACGTGACGTTCCGGGAGGTGCGGGTACCCTACGAGCACGCGATCGGGATCGGCCCGCACGGACCGGCCGCCGAACAGGACAACCGCGCGGGCGCGGCCCTCCATCTCCCCCTGGCGGCCCTCTACTTGGGTGTGGCGCGGGCCGCGCAGGCGTTCTTCCACACCTTCGCCCACGAGCGCGTGCCCGCCAACCTCGGTCATCCGGTGGCCCGTACGGAACGCTTCCGACGGACCGCCGGTGAGATCGAGGTGCTGCTGGCCGGCGCCGAGCAGCTGGTGTTCGGCGGGGCCGCGCGGCTCGACGCCGACGACACCTCCTACACCCCCGAACAGGCCCTCGGCGCACGGGTGTTGGCCGACCGGCACGGGGTGCGGGCCGTGGAACTGGCCGTGCGGCTGCTCGGCAATCCGGGCCTTGCCCGCGGCAACCCCCTGGAGCGGCACTTCCGCGACATCCAGTGCGCGCCCGTGCACGCGCCCCAGGAGGACATCTCCCTGCTCGCGATCGGAACGAAGGCACTGAACCTGTGACAGCAGCACCGGAAACGACCGTGTCCGCGCAGTTCCTGGGCCTGCTCGCCCGCGATCTGCCGCCCGACCGGCTGACCACCGACCCGGTCGTGCTCGCCGCGCACGCCACCGACCGCTCCGGCACCCGCCCGCACGGCGAACCGCTGGCCGTCGTGCACGCCGAGCGGACCGAGGACGTCACCGTCACCCTCCGGCACGCCCACGCGCTGGGCTCCCACCGCCGCACTCGGCGTCAAGCAGTCCGGTGTCGTGCTCAAGTACGTCGCCGC